>CAZMFY010000056.1:4226-11856 GCA_964565635.1 uncultured Oscillospiraceae bacterium | reverse complement strand
GCCACCTTGGCCAGCTCGTCCAGGATATGGCTGGAGATCATGATGGTGATGCCCCGCTCATCCCGCAGCCGGGCCACCATCTCCCGCACCTCAAAGATGCCCTGGGGATCCAGGCCGTTGATGGGCTCGTCCAGCACGATCAGCTTCGGATCCCCCACCAGGGCCAGGGCGATGCCCAGCCGCTGGCGCATGCCCAGGGAATAGGAGCCGGCGCCCTTTTTGTCGTCGGTGTTTTCCAGGCCAACGGTCTTCAGCAGCTCGTCCACATATCCCTGGGGTTTGATTCCCATGCCGATGCATTTGATCTTCAGGTTTTCCCGGGCGGAAAGCCGGGGATAGAGCCCGGGCTGCTCGATGAGCACCCCCACATGCTTCAGCATCCGCTGCATGGCCAGCCCCGTCTTTCCGAAGAGGGAATAGCTGCCCCGGGTAGGCCGGGACAGGCCGCTGATCATCCGCATGATGGTGGTCTTGCCGGCGCCGTTGCGCCCGATGAGGCCGTAGATCTGCCCCTCCCGGATGTGCAGGTTCACATCCCGGGCGGCCTCCTTCCGGCCGTAAATCTTCGTCAGATTCTGTGTTTCCAGAATATAGTCCATAAATAACCTCCCGTCCGGAAATATCGTTGTCTTTCCGTACACGGGTTGATACGCAGGGGAAGGGGCCCCTGGCAGCATGCACGCGGAGCCGGCCAGATGGCCGGCTCCGCTGCCTTTGGAAAAGGATGCGGCGGCAGGCCATTCCACGCCGGCCCTCCTCAGGCAGGATCTGGGCGCCCCGCAGCCCGGAGACGGTATTCCCGGGGGCTCACTCCCTCCGCCCGGCGGAAAACCCGGGCAAAATAGTTGTTGTCCGGAATGCCGCACTCGGCCGCCACCGAGGCGATGGGCAGGTCGGTCCGCTCCAGCAGCTGCCGGGCATAGGCGATCCGGGTCTCCGTCAGATATTCGGAAAAGGGTTTTCCGGTTTCCTGCCGGAATCGCTGGGAAAGGTAGCCGGGGCTCAGCCGCAGCTCTTCGGCCACCTCCGGCAGGGACAGATGTCCGGAAAACCGGGCTTCGATGAGATCCTTTGCCTGCTGCACGGCAGGGGAGCAGGTCTGCTGCCGGACGGCCCGGACCAGGGCGCAGTATTCCCGCAGCATCGGTTCCCGGATGGCCATCAGCTCCTTGTAGCTGGCGGCGTTTTCAATCTGAATGGAAAGGGATCTGGAGAGCCGGTCGATGTCATGGGGATGGACTCCGCCCTCCCGGGCGGCGACGCGGCAGAGGGTGTTGAGCACGATGCTGAAATTCTTCATGTCCCGCATGGTGCTGGTGGTCCGGGATTCAACCCCTTTCCGCTCCAGCCGCTGCAGGGAGGCCAGCACGCCGTGCAGATTTCCCCGGGACAGGCAGTCCATCATCCGCTTCTCCTGGGCATAAACGTATTCCAGCGCGTCCCGCTGAAAGTCTTCCTTCCCCGGCTCCGCCGCCACGGACCGCTGGGGGCGGGTGAAGCCCATCTCCCAGTAGGCGATTTCAAAGCCCTCCGGGCCGTAGATTTCCAGGCAGTGGCTGTGCAGGATGGAATAGAGCAGGTTCTCATCCCGGATCCGGGGCAGGGTGGAATAGTACCGGCTCAGAAACTGCAGATCGGCGTTCTTCAGGCCGATCCGCTCCAGCCGGCGGCTGATGTCCGTCAGGGTCATATCCTCCGTCACGTAAGGCCCCAGCAGCATGGCCTGCCCGGTTCCCGGAAAAACACTCAGAAAATAATGGCAGCGGAAGCTGTCCCGGAGCATCCAGATCTTCTGCCTCCCTCCGGAATCATCGGCGGGAGGCAGTTCCTCCTCAAAGCAGGCGCTCTTCCCCAGCAGGCGGGTTCGGAGCCCCAGATCCGGAAAATCTGCGCTGGTTTTCACGGGGAGCGGCAGCCTGGATGTCTGGATCCGCATATCCGAGGCCAGGATCTGAAGCAGGGAGGATCTCGGGGACATTGGACCCCCTCCTTGTTATTAGCATAATATAATTGAAATATAGCATAATTATCATAATCCGGCAAGAGGAATGCTTATAATGCTATAACGCAAAATAATAATCCTATAATATGCGGTGGATTCTCCGTACAATCAAGGCAAACAGATCCGTAAAGGATCACAGAAATGCTGAGGAGGAGAAAACATGAGCGAACAAATTACCTATCGCCGGGCGAAGGGCTGGCAGCTGGCGCTGGCCGTGATGTCCCAGGTGGTCCCCACGGCGCTGGTCATCCTGATGACCTTCGCTTCCTATGTGGCTGTCGGCGTCTACGGCGCCACCAGCGTCCTGGCCGGCACCATCATCACCGGCACCCGCATCTTCGATGCCATCACCGACCCCATCTGCGGCTTCCTGAGCGACAAGCTCAACACAAAATTCGGCCGGGTGCGTCCCCTGCTGGTGATCGGCTGGCTGGTGGTGGCCCTGGCGATCACGCTGATGTTCATCGTCTGCCCGGGCAAGGGCCAGATCTTTACCTTCGTCGGCATCTACATTCTCTACATCATCGGCTACACCATCTACAACACCGGCGACGGCATGGTGGCGGCCGTCATCACCAACGATCCCAAGCAGCGTCCCATGGTAGGACGCTGGGCAGCGGTGTTCAAGTCCATTTTCAGCGGCACTTTCTCCATGATCCTGGCGGCGACCCTGATGCCCAAGCACGGCAATCAGTACGGCCTGCCCCTGTTCCATGACCTGGCGATCCTGATGATCGTCATCACGGGCATCTTCACCGGCCTGGCAGTCTTTGCCCTGACGGCCTCCGGCAACGATGTGCCGGAAACCTACAAGGGAACCTCCGCCAAGCCCATCAAATTTAGCGAAATGTTCCGGATGATCGCCAAGAGCCGGCCCCTGCAGATGTTCACCATCGCCGCCGCTTCGGACGCCCTGGCCATGCAGACGGCCACCCAGAGCGCCATCAACGTCATGATCTTCGGGATCTGCATCGGCAACTACCGCTTCAGCGGCAACATCTCCCTGTACATGACCGCGGTCACGGTGGCCATGCTGTTCCTGACCGCCGGCATGGCCAAGCGCCACGGCACCAAGAAGACCCTGGTGCGCTGGACGATCCTTTCCATGGCGGCCTATATCGCGATGTACATCTTCATGATGTCCGTGGACACCCTGGCCATCACCAAGGTTACCTGGCTGACCATCGGCTTCATCGTGCTGCGCTGCCTGATGAACGCCACCCAGATGATCGTTTCCTCCTGCACCTTCCCCATGATCGCGGACATTACCGACTACGAGCTGTCCAACAGCGGTCATTTCTCCCCCTCCGTGGTGGCCATGACCTACTCCTTCGTGCAGAAGCTGATCTCCTCCCTGGGCGCCACCATCGTGGGCCTGGCCGTCGCGGCCATCGGATATGTGGAGACCATGCCCCAGGCCACCGACCCCTTCTCCCGGCCGATCCTGAACACCGCCCTGTTCCTGTGGCTGGGCATGCCGCTGCTGGGCTATGTGTGCACCCTGATCGCCATGAAGTTCTACAAGCTGGATCAGAAGGCCATGGAAGAAGTGAGCCGGAAGAACGCGGCCCTGAAGGAAGCGAAGTAAGCATCCCCCTTGCCCGGACCGGCCCGCCGGCTCCGGGCTTTTCTGTAAAGATGGAAGGAGTGACCCGGAATGAGAAGGATTCTTCCCCTGAATGACGGCTGGCGCTTCGGCAAGGTTGCCGATATTCCGGAATCCCTGCCGGAAAGCTGGGAGCAGGTGACCCTGCCCCATACCTGGAACGCCGTGGACGGCCAGGACGGCGGCAACGACTACTGGCGGGGAACCGCCTGCTATGCCCGGAAGCTGTCCCGGCCCGAGGCGGCTCCCGGCAACCGTGTTTTTCTGGAGATCACCGGCGCGGCCATGACCGCGGAGGTGTACCTGAACGGAGAGAAGCTGGCCCGGCATGAGGGCGGCTATTCCACCTTCCGGGCGGACCTGACGGAGGGCCTGCGGGAAGAAAACCTGCTGTGCGTCACGGTGGACAACGGGGAGAATGATCATGTCTATCCCCAGAAGGCGGACTTCACCTTCTACGGCGGCCTCTACCGGGACGTGAATCTGGTGATCGTGCCGGAAACCCATTTCGAGCTGGTGAAGGACGGGACCCCCGGCATCCGGGTGACCCCGGCGGTGGACCTGGAAAAGGGCTGCGCCGCCGTCACCGTGGAGACCTGGCAGAACGGCGGCACCGTGACCTTCACCGTCAACGGGGAGCGCAGGGCGGTTCCCTCGGAAAACGGGCATGCCCGGGCGGAGTTCATGATCGAAAACGTGCGCCTGTGGGACGGGCTGCGGGATCCCTTCCTGTATGAAGCCCGGGCGGAGCTGGACAGCGGGGACGCGGTGTGCGCCCGCTTCGGCTGCCGGGTCATGGCCTTTGATCCGGAAAAGGGCTTTCTGCTGAACGGCAGGAGCTATCCCCTGCGGGGCGTCAGCCGCCATCAGGACCGGTGGGGCCTGGGCAACGCGCTGACCGAAAAGGAGCACCGGGAGGATATGGACCTGATCCGGGAGATCGGGGCCAACACCATCCGCCTGGCCCACTATCAGCACAGCCAGTGCTTCTATGACCTGTGCGACGAGGCGGGCATGGTGGTCTGGGCGGAGATTCCCTACATCACCGAGCACATGGCCGGCGGCCGGCAGAACACCCTGGATCAGATGAAAGAGCTGATCACCCAGTGCTACAACCACCCCTGCGTCGCCTGCTGGGGTCTGTCCAACGAAGTCGCCGTCCACGGCGTCACGGAGGATCTGCTGGAGAATCACAGGCTGCTCAACGATCTGTGCCACCGCATGGATCCGACCCGTCCCACCACCATGGCCCACGCCTTCATGCTGGAGCATGACAGCCCCCTGACCAACCTGCCGGACATCGCCAGCTACAACCTGTATTTCGGCTGGTATCTGGGTAACCTGGAACAGAACGACAGCTTCTTTGACGAGTATCACGCGAAGTATCCGGACCGGGTGATGGGCTTCTCGGAATACGGCGCGGACGCCAACGTGCAGTTCCAGTCCGCCAGGCCGGAGGCCGGGGATTATACCGAGCAGTATCAGTGCGTGTATCATGAATATATTCTGAACTGCATCGCCCGGCATCCCTGGATGTGGGCGACCCATGCCTGGAACATGTTTGACTTCGCCGCCGACGGCCGGGATGAGGGGGGCGCCCACGGCCTGAACCAGAAGGGCCTGGTCTCCTTCGACCGGAAGCTGAAAAAGGACGCCTTCTATCTCTACAAGGCGGTCTGGAACAAGGAGGAGCCCTTTGTGCATCTCTGCGGCCGCCGCTATGTGAACCGGGCGGAGACGGAAACCGAAATCCGGGTCTATTCCAACCAGCCGAAGGTGACCCTGCTGGTGGACGGACGGGAGGCCGGCAGCCAGGAGGGGGAAAATGTCTTTATCTTCCGGGTGCCGATTTCCGGGGAGCATACGATCATCGCAAAGGCCGGGGCCTGCCGGGACGAAATCACGATCCGCAGGGTTGCCGAACCGGACGCCTCCTATCGCTTCGCCAAGTCCGGCAGCGTGGCCAACTGGTTCGACGAGGCGGACTTCAGAACCGACTGCTTCTCCATCCGGGACAGCTTCGGAGCCCTGATGGCGCATCCCGAGGCCGGGAAGGTCGTCGGCGCGGTGATGCAGAAGCTGATTGCCAGCCGGGGCGACGTGGCGAAATCCGCCAACAGCAACCCCAACCTGCAGAAGATGATGGCCGGCATGAGCTTTGAAGCCCTGCTGAAAAAAGGCGGGGACGCGGTACCTCCGGAGCTGGTGAAAAAGGTCAACGGCCAGCTGCAGCAGATTTCCAAATGCTGACCGTATGAAAAAAAACATGCGAGGCAGGAAGCCGGCTTCCTGCCTCGCTTTGCTGTCAAAGGGAAAGGCGCCGCGGATTCCTCCGGTGGATCAGTCCTGCAGCAGGCCGAAGAAGAAGCGCTTCATCCGCCCCTCGGGGATCACGTGAACCGGCTTGATCTGATTGGGGGAGGCGCCGCCCATGACCTTCAGGTCCCGGTAGAGGGCATAGGTCTGGGGCTGGACGAATTTCACCTCCAAAGGCAGCATGATGCGGTTTTCGATCTTCTGCCGGTAGGAATCATGGGCCTGGCAGAGCTTCCGGTTCAGGATCTCCGCGCAGCGGGGCCAGGCCTCCGGCCGGATTTCCCGGTCGCTTTCCAGCAGCACGGTGTAATGGCCCGGGTCGGTGGCCGTATCCGCGTAGACGCTGTATTCCGTCACGGCGATTCCGGATTCCTCCGCCATGGCCTCCACCGCTCCCCGGAGGGCCGTTTCCGTCACCTTTTCCCCGTACATGCTGATCAGCTGGTTCTTCCGGTAGGAAAAGACGATCAGCGGGCACTGGCCGTGCCACCCCGTTACCCGGATCACATCCCCCAGGCGGTAGCGGTAAAAGCCGGAGAGGTTGGTGACCACCAGCTCGTATTCCTTTCCCGTCTCCAGCTCCTCCATCAGCAGGGGTCTTTCCTCCGCCCCCTCCTCCACGGGCAGGAACTCATAAAACCCGCCGTAGGGAAGCAGCATATAAAAGGGCTCCTCCCCATGCAGCGGCGCCCCGATGACGGCCTCGGAGCAGACATAGCCCAGGTAGTCCACGGAGACACCGTCCCCCAGCATGGGCCGCAGCTTTTCCAGATGGGGGGCAAAGGTGGCGGAGCCCACGGTGGCGATCCGCTTCAGGTCCGGCCAGAGCAGGGGCACGAAGGCCCCGTCTTCGTGGGCTTCCATGATCCGGCGGATTTCCGCCGCCCGCTCCGGGTCCGGGGACAGCTTCGCCTCCAGCCGCCGGCGCAGCCCGGGATCCACCGTCACCCCGGCATCAATCCGCCCCGCCTCCAGGTCGTCGCACAGCCTTCTCCAGTTTCCTCGCACATAGACCAGCATATCATGGATCATGGGGGAGAAGGTGGAGAGGAAGAAGCTCAAGCGCCGCTCCCGCAGGGCGAAGAGCATCTTCACATGGCGCCGGTCAAACTCCCCCCGGGGGCAGATCAGCTCCTCCGGCAGGGCGTTGAAGAAGGGCAGGTCCTCCGGCCGGTTCATGATTTCCGAAATCGCCCCGTGGGCCGTGCCGTAGGGGGTGTAGCCGATCCGGGATTCCACCAGGCTGACGCCCCGGCCCTCCGGCAGGCCCGCCCCGCCGCTTTCCCGAAGCTCCCTGTCATATGCGCCGAAAACCCGCTGGAACACCGCCGTGAAGAGGAGCTCCAGGGCCTCCCGGGTACAGGGGATCATCTTGGAGGCGCCGGTGGTGCCGGAGGTATGGGCATAGTAGACCGTCTCCCGGGCGGTGAGCAGGTTCTTCTGGTTGAAGCACAGCATCCGCTCGATATAGGGCTCGTAATCCTCATAGGTGGAGAAGGGAACCTTCGCGGCATAGTCCGCATAGGAGCGGATCTCCCGAAAGCCGTACTTCCGGCCGTATTCCGTATCCTGGTTCTCCCGGATCAGCTGCATCAGGGTCTCCCGGCTGATCTCCCCGCCCCGGGGCGCGGCCTCCTCCATCCGCTCCAGCGCCCGGATTCCGCCGGCGATATCCTCCGGCGATGCGCAGAACCGGCGCTTCAGAT
>CAZMFY010000056.1:0-4216 GCA_964565635.1 uncultured Oscillospiraceae bacterium | reverse complement strand
ATGTCCTCAGCTCTCTGAATGGCAGCAGATGTCTCATCCCTTGACTGAGCAAGCCCGAAATCATCCATTCCAGAGCCTCGTTGAAGGCTCTGCAGTAGTTTTCCGCCACCAAAGGGGTATACATCCCGGTGTCATAGTTCACATAGAAGAAAATCGGAGCGCCGGGATCGTCGCCGCCGAAGAGGAGGATCTGGAACCGGGTGAACATCCCGTCCATCCTGTCATAGGCAAAGTCGGTGATGGTGCCCTCCGGGAAGGCGGCGGCCATGTCAAACCCGGATTCCCAGACCACGATCACCCGGTCTCTTTCCCCGGGGGTGACGCCCCGGTTGCCCAGGGACAGATCCGCGTAGCGCATGCCCAGCTCGCTCTGGGCGTCGATCTCCCGCAGCAGGCTCCGGGGATCCCGGATTTCCGCCAGGTCCACCGCCACGGGGACGGAGGCGATGGTCATGCCGATCAGATCCTGCTTCCAGGCCTCGTCCCGGCCGTTGTAGGTCCATTCCACGGTGACCCGTTCCTCCCCGGAGACGCCGGCCAGGGCCCGCAGGGCCGCGGCCACGAAGAGCTTGTTCAGGCTGGTCCGCAGCTCTCCGCAGGCCTGCTCCAGATCGCCCCGGGTCCGGGTGGTTTCGCTGGTATACCGCCCGTTTCCGGTGCGCCGGGAGCTGCGGTCCGGCCGGGGATTGCAGAGGAAGTCCTCCCGGCTGAAGCGCTTCATCAGCAGCCGGGCGTCCGCCTCCCGCTCCAGCTCCGCCCGCCGGCGGTACTGATGCTCCAGATAATGGAAATAGTGATCCGGCCGGAGGGGCTCCCCCCGGTAGGCCGCGAAGACCTCCGCCATGAAATTTGCCATGGCGGTGCCGTCGCTGATCAGATGGCAGGTGTCCAGATCCAGGAAGACCCGGTCCGGCGTGGCATAAATCCGGCAGCGGTAGAGCAGCTCGCCCTCCATCCGATAGGGCGTCAGCAGCTCCATCAGCATCTCCTCCGTGTGCTCCGGCACCTCCCGGATTTCCGGATGCACAATCCGGCCCGGCACGTACCGCAGCACGGGAATCCCTTCCTCATCATGGGCCAGGACGGCGCTGAACACCGCGTAATTCGAGAACACCGCCTCCAGGACCCGCTGCAGCCGCCGGGGCTCCACCGCCACCCGGGGGAAGCCGATGCTGGTGGGATTGTTCACGCAGGTCTGGGCGGGGGAATAGAGCACCGCGTCATAGAAGAAGGTCTGGTAGGGGGTCAGATACTGATCCCGGCCCCGGGCCTCCCGCTCGGCGGCGTCCAGGTCCCGGTCCTCCCTGCCGGCGGTCCTTTCGGCGATGGCCCGGGGGGTTTTCCAGGCATAGATATCCTTGTAGTCCACCCGCAGGTCCGTCAGCTCCGCCGCCGCCAGGGCGGTGGACAGGGAATCCCCGCCCAGCTCAAAGAAATTGTCCTCCACGGAGACCCGCTCCACCCGCAGCACCCTGCCAAAGACCCTGCAGATCGCCTCCTCCCGGGGATTCGCCGGGGCCGCGTAAGGCCTGGTCCTGGCGCTGAGGTCGGGCCGGGGCAGGGCAAAGCGGTCCGCCTTGCCGTTGGCGTTCAGGGGAATCCGGTCCAGCCGGGTGAAGAAGGCCGGCACCATATAGTGGGGCAGGGTCCGCTCCAGCCGCTCCCGGATCTCCGGCTCCATGTCCCGGTCCGCCACATAGTAGGCGCAGAGGAAGACCTGCTGCCGGTCCCCCTGGAAGTCCCGGACGGCGGCGTTCTCCACCCCCGGGATCCGGCGCATGGCCGCCTCGATCTCCCCGGGCTCCACCCGGTTGCCGTTGATCTTCACCATGGTGTTCAGCCGCCCGGTGATCACGATGTTCCCGTCCGGCAGCCGCTTTCCCATATCCCCGGAATGGAACAGGCCGCCCCGCAGGGCCCGGGCCGTCTCCTCCGGCTGGTTCACATAGCCCCGGAAGAAGGGGTTCTCAAAGCAGATTTCCCCGGGCTGGCCGTCGGGAACCTCCTGCCCCGCCTCGTCCAGCAGCCGGATGCGGATCTCCTCCCGGAGGGGTCTGCCGATGGGGGTGATGTCATACCGGCGGTCCATCTCAAACTGGGCCACATGGAAGCCGGCCTCGCTCATGCCGTAGTTGTTGATGAGCCGGACCCCCTCGAACCACACGCCGTTGGCCGCCTCGCTGCCGGTCACCAGGGTTTTCAGGCTCCCGGCCACCCCTTCCGTCATCACCCGCAGGATGGAGGGGCTGAGAAAGGCCAGGGTGACCCCCCAGCGGTTGAGCTCCTCGTTCAGCCGCAAGGGATTACGGGCTGTTTCCGTGGAGAGGATCACCACCCGCATGCCGGAATACAGAGCGTTGAGGAAGATCTTCACCGCCGCGATGAAATTCAGGGGCGCCGCCAGGGCCATGCAGGTCTCCTCATCGATCAGATCTCCGGGGGCAGCCTCCAGGGAGGCCTGGTTCAGCCGGATCTTGCCGTATTCCTGCAGCACTCCCTTGGGCCTTCCCGTGCTTCCGGAGGTATAGATGGCAAAGCAGGCGTCCCGGTCCTCCGCCCGGCGGAACCCGGGCCGGGGAGCGGTTTTCAGGATCTCTTCCCAGGCGGCCTCATCGATCGTAAGGCGGCAGCCGCAGTCCCTTCCGATGGCCTGGATCCGCTCCGGCGCGTAGGTATCCTCCACCACCGTGAAGGCCGCCCCGGCCTTCAGGACCCCCAGCATGGAAATCAGGGGCCGGGCGTCCCGGGGGAGCCGGATCATCACAAAATCCTCTGTCCCGATGCCCCGGGCATGCAGCCAGCCGTAAACCCGGGCAGACAGCTCCTCCGCCTGCCCGCGGGTGATGGTGTTTCCCGAAGCCTCCTCCATCAGAAACGCCGCGCCGGGGTTTTGCCCCGCCACCTCTGCCCAGCGGTCACACACATGGGGCACGGTGTTCAGAAAATCCAGATTCATTCCTTCTCCCCCTTTCCTCGGGTTTTTTCCTTCCGTTTCCATCCTTCCCGGCGCCGGGGTTTCCCGGGCCGGGCTGTTAAAAAAGCTGCCTCACATCCCCGTGAGGCAGCCCTGCTTTGTCCGCTCCGGGAGCTTTCCATATTCCTTCCGGGCCGGATTATTTGGCAGCGAGCGCGTTCAGCTCGTTCATCTCATCCGTCAGCGCCTTCATGGTGCTCTCATCCTGGTTGGGCAGGCGCTTCATGATCCCCGTCACACCGGAATCAAAGCTCTCTGTAATCTGCGCCCAGAGGCCGTCGGGCTTGTACTGCAGCGCGGTTTCATGCAGCGTCCGGAAGGTCATGGACCAGACGTTGGTCAGCGAAAATGCCATCAGCAGGGCAAGGGCGCCGACCACGATGCCCGGGACCCCGCCCCGGCCGTCCTTCTTCCGCTTCACAAAGCCCAGCGCAATGGCTGCCGCCGCCAGCACGCCGGCCACAATGCCGCCGGTGGTGCCGAAGAGGAAGGTGGCCATCAGCGCGCAGGCCGCCGCCACAATCCCCAGAAGAACTGCAAGAATACCCATTTTTCATCCCTCCATGTTTTTCTTACCATTCCATTTCGGTCTGCTGATCCGTTTTCCTTCCGCGGCCCCTGTTTTTTTCCGCGTTCATCCCTTGATACGCAGCAAGGAGGGCAGGTGGCAGCCGCAGGCCGTTTTTCCCGAGAAAAACGAGAAAAACGGGGCACGGCCCTCAAGGAGCCGGCCCCGCCGTCCGAAAGATCATTCCCGGATCATCATTTCCGTCAGCATCAGGAAGGTGAGGCCCTGGCCGTAGGCCGTGGGGGTCACGATGATATCCTTGTAGTGCTGCAGGTTGTGGCCCATGCCGGTGCCGCCGGAGACGCCCTGGACCGCGCCGGTCTCGTCGATCTGGCCCAGCACCGCCCGGACGCCCTCCATCGCCATGCTGGAATACTGCTCCTCCGGGAGCCAGCCCAGCCGGATGCCCTTCAGCACGCCGTACATGATGGCCGCCGTGGCGCTGGTTTCGCTGTAGCTTTCCTCCACGTTGATCAGGGTGGAATAGAGGCCGTTCACCCGCTGATACTTCCACAGGGCCAGCACCTGATCCAGCCAGGCGGCGCGGATCATGCGCATGGCCGCGTTCTCCCGCCTGGTGATGTCATACAGCTCGATGGCCGAGGCAGTGAACCAGGCGTTGCCCCGGGCCCAGAAGGCCTCGGCGAAATTATGCCGCCGGTCAAAGGTCCAGC
>CAZMFY010000055.1:8414-11866 GCA_964565635.1 uncultured Oscillospiraceae bacterium | reverse complement strand
GTGGCGGGACTTTCACCCGCTAGAATTGTGCCATGCCCGGCACACAGAAAAACGGGACAATACGATGTATTGCCCCGAATGAATGAGAAAAACCGATTCATTTAGCAATTGTAATTAACAACCTGGCTGAAGTCCGGCGCTTTCAGGCTCGCTCCACCGATCAAACCGCCGTCGATCTCCGGCTGTGCCATCAGTCCCTTTACATTCTTGGGGTTCATGCTTCCGCCGTACTGGATACGAATGCAGTCGCCGGTCTCCTTGCCGTATTTCCGAGCTACAGCCTTACGAATTACGCCGATCGTTTCATTGGCCTGATCATCTGTAGCGGTCAGACCGGTACCGATGGCCCATACAGGCTCATATGCAATCACAACATTCCGGACTTCGGCTTCACTCAATCCGTTCAATGCGATCAGGGTCTGATATTCGACCAGCGCATCCGTATAGCCGGCTTCCCGCTCGTCCTTGTTCTCGCCCACGCACAGGATTACATTCAGCCCGGCGGCCACTGCGGCCTTAACCCGCTGGTTCACGGTTTTATCCGTTTCCCCGAAATACTGTCTCCGCTCGCTGTGACCGATGATAACGTATTCCACACCGCTCGCTTTCAGCATATCAGCACTCAGTTCGCCTGTATAAGCACCGCTGGCGGCAAAATGTACGTTCTGAGCGCCAAGATGAATATTGCTGCCCTCGATGGCTTCTTTAACGGCAGCAAAATCTACCGCAGGAACACACACGACTACGTCACATGCTGCATCTTTAATCAGGGGCTTCAATTCATTGATCAATGCCGCTGCTTCAGCGGGAGTCTTATTCATTTTCCAGTTGCCTGCAATAATTGGTTTGCGCATATTTCCCTCTCCTTTTTCATATGTAAGGGAAAATCCACAGCATGAAGCTGCGGATTTTCCCCATACTTTCTGTGAAATTATTTTTCATCAAGGCAGGCAACACCGGGTAAAACCTTTCCTTCCAGGAACTCCATGCTGGCGCCGCCGCCGGTTGATACATGGGTAACCTTGGAAGCAAAGCCCATCTGTGTAATTGCCGCTGCGCTGTCTCCTCCGCCTACGATCGTCACAGCATCGCTGTCCGCCAGCGCCTGAGCCACCGCAAGGGTTCCCTTTGCCAGGGTGGGGTTCTCAAAGACGCCCATAGGACCATTCCAGATGACGGTTTTCGCGGCCTTTACGGTTTCAGCGAACAATTCGCAGGTCTTCGGACCGATATCGCAGCCTTCCATATCGTCCGGAATCTTATCCGCGTCAACCGTCAAAGTTTCTACGGGCGCATCGATCGGATTCGGGAATTCTTTGATGCATACGGTATCCGTCGGCAGCAGGATCTTTACGCCCTTTGCTTCCGCTTTGGCCATCATGTCCTTGCAGTAGTCAATCCTGCTTTCATCAAGCAGGCTCTTCCCAACGCCATATCCTTTCGCCTTCAGGAACGTATAAGCCATACCGCCGCCGATGACCAGGGTATCAACCTTTTCAATCAGGTTCTCAATCACGCTGATCTTATCGGCAACCTTGGCGCCGCCAAGAATAGCAACAAAGGGCCGCTCAGCATGCTCAAGTGCTCCGCCCATGACGCTCAGTTCTTTTCCGATCAGGTAGCCCGCGACAGAAGGAGACAGATAATGGCTGACGCCTTCCGTAGACGCATGAGCGCGGTGGGCGGTGCCGAAAGCATCGTTCACATACACTTCCGCCAGAGACGCCAGTTCCTTCGCAAATACCGGATCGTTCTTTTCCTCTTCCTTATGGAAACGAACGTTTTCCAGCAGGATTACATCGCCGTTTTTCATGCCGGCCGCCAAAGCGTGCGCATCCGGACCAATGACATCCTTAGCCAGCTTCACTTCCTGCCCCAGCAATTCGCTCAGCCTGGCAGCGACAGGAGCGAGGGAGTATTTCATGTTGAATTCACCCTTCGGCCGGCCAAGATGAGAACAGAGAATGACGCGGGCACCATTCTTTACAAGATACTTGATGGTCGGAAGCGCGCCCTGGATTCTGTTTTCGTCGGTGATGTGCTTTTCAGCATCGAGCGGCACATTAAAGTCGCAGCGAACAAGAACTTTTTTGCCGGTAACCTGGATATCCTCAATTGTCTTCTTTGCCATGCCATAACTCTCCTTTTTTCTTTTTCTCTCTCGTATCTTCAAGCGGGAGTTTTCCGCAGGAAAACAGCCCGTTCTTGAATCCAGTGGACATCATACCACATTGTTTTTTTTATGACAAGATTTTTGTCATTCAATGAATATTGTTTGCCGGTTTTTTCACCCTCGCTACCGGTCTCAGACTTGAACCATCTCGGTCCGTTTCAGGGCGTCTTCAATTAACTGATCCGGATTCGCAATGCCTGTTTCCGCCTCTGATACCTTTTCTTTTTTCGGTCTGGTCGCAGGATGTTTGGGGGTGAAAATGGTGCAGCAATCTTCATAAGGCAGACTGCTGAGATCATATGTGTCAATTTTTTTTGCGATTTCAATGATTTCGCTCTTATCGAACCCGATCAATGGACGGAAAACCGGCAGATCCACCACACAATCCGTCACGCCCAGCGCTTCCATAGTCTGACTGGCCACCTGTCCGATGCTCTCCCCTGTAATCAGAGCACCGCTCTCGGTTTTTCGGGCGATCTGTTCTGCGATTCGCATCATAAATCGACGCATAATTAAAGTCGTATATTCTTCCGGACAATGATCTCGAATCTGAAGCTGGATTTCAGTAAACGGAACAATATACACCTTGATTCCACAGCAGCTGAAGCTTAGCTTTCTCGCAAGATCAAGCACCTTTTCCCGGGCCTGTTCGGATGTATACGGAAACGAGTGAAAATGGACGGCATTGATTTGAACCCCCCGTTTGGCAGTCATCCATCCGGCCACAGGGCTGTCAATCCCGCCCGACAGCAGCAGCGTTGCATTTCCGTTGGTTCCTACAGGCATACCTCCGACGCCCGGAATCACCTTTACATACAAATAAGCCTGATCACGAATCTCAACATTCATCACAAAATCGGGATGATGAATATCCACCTTCAGGCTGCTGTTTGCTTCAAGTATTCTTCCGCCCATTTCCATATTGATCTGAGGCGAATTCATAAAATAACGTTTATCGCTTCTGCGAGCGTTTACCTTAAATGTGCCATGAAGATCCTGCATCATGGAAACAGCCTGACTGCACAGCGCGTCAAAATCGTCTTTGGGCATCTCCACCGCAGGACAGACACTGTGAACACCGAATACCCGTGTCACTCGGGTAATTGCCTCTTCCATGTCCGAAAAATTTTCCACCAGAATCCGGCCGTCATGAATTCGAACCGAGGCATTCAGCCCTCGTAAAGCATATCGGATTTTTCTAACGAGAGCACGGAAAAAATAAGGACGGTTCAGCCCCTTTAAAAAGATTTCACCGTAACGAACCATTAATAATTCTTTC
>CAZMFY010000055.1:0-8404 GCA_964565635.1 uncultured Oscillospiraceae bacterium | reverse complement strand
AATCTCCTGAAACTTTTATTCTTAACATTCGAAATCAATTAACCTGGTATACGCCGTGCGGGATATAAAGCTTAATCAATTCCACCAGTTCTTCACTGGGTTCAAAAATAATCATTTTTTTGACGCTGTCTTTTGAAAAGAAGAAATAATAGAGTTCTGCATCCCGGTTTAAAAACCAGTTCATTTTCTTAAGATCAGGCATTTTAAGATAACGCTGAAACGAACCGCTGTTCACCTTGCCAAAGGCATCCACCGTCTTTACATTCAGGCTGCCAAGGCTCTTTCTTTTCTTATTGTTGAATACCTGCGCGAAATCCAGCGCCCCATTTGTAAACGTGTATTCGTATTCCGTCAAAAGACGGTCGTTAAAAAGAAAAATACAGACAGCGGCGGCAGCGAAGAACAAAGTGATGATAACAGACGGTAAACTGAAGGTCCTCAGAACAACCTGAAATCCGGAAAGAGACAGGATGGCGAAAAGGATCAGCACGACCCAGCTGAGCATATAAACCAACCGATTCATTGTTGTACTTTTTTTGACCACAACTTCCTCGTGAAAATGATCCATACTCATAGTGATTCCTCCTCAATAGCTTCTGTTAAGGTGATTCCAAGCAAGCTTTTCAAAAAACGAGGTATCTCCCGGAATGTTGTTTAGCGCAGAAACAGCAAGAGCCGTATGATGTCTGGCGTCCTCTCCGGCGCCTTCAATCCCCCGGAGTGATACCCATGTCAGTTTTCTGGCATCCATGCCGGTATTTTTTCCCATGATTTCTGCATTCCCTTTTACATCCAGTAAATCGTCGACGATCTGAAAAGCAATGCCCAGATGTTTCCCAAAGGATGCGCCGGCCTGCACAGCGTCGGGATCACAGCCTGCCAGCGTTAAACCCATCTCCATAGGCGCCTGAATAAGATCGGAGGTTTTATGGGAATGAATATATGAAACCAGCTCCTCCGTAGGTTTTTCTCCTTCCATCGTTACATCGATGGTTTGCCCGGCTATCATGCCGGTGACTCCGGCGCGTCTGAACAGGATTTCCGTTGCCAGGAAGCCAAGCCGATCTCCGCGACTCAGCGCGGCATGAATGGAGATTTCCATGGCTCCGTTCAGCAATCCGTCTCCGGCCAGAATGGCAAGCCCCTCGCCGAACATTTTATGATTGGTAGGTTTGCCTCGGCGCAGGTCATCATTATCCATACCGGGAAGATCATCGTGGATCAGGCTGTATGTATGGACCATCTCAAGAGCACAGGCAAAAGGGATTGCTTCTTCCAGGTTTCCGCCTGCCGCTTCGCACGAAGCCAGCAGCAGCATGGGGCGCAAACGTTTTCCGCCGGCTTCAAGACTGTACTGCATCGCTTCTTTCAGCTGCCGCGGAATTGATCCCAGCTGCATCGGGACGGTCTGAAGCGCTTGATTTATGATAGATCGGTACTCAGCTTCGCTTCTCATATCTTTTCCTCCAAGGGAATCTCGGTTCTGTTACCGTCGCCCTGTTCCTGAAGCAGGGTAATCCGACGCTGTATCTGATCCATCTCCTGATCCAGTTCGTTTAATATTTTCATACCTTCCTCGAATTGGGTAACCGATTCTTCCAAGGATAAATCGCCCTTTTCAATTTTATCAATCATGCTTTTTACCAGTTCCAGGCGCTCCTCAAATGTCTTTTTTTCGGTCATTCCTGATAGATCTCCTCTCTGGCTGCCTCAATGATCCCATCGCTGAACTGAATCTGAAGCTTTCTCAATCTTCGGGCCGATTTAGCGCTGGAAACAATTTTCCCTTCCTCGTCATAGACCAATGCATATCCTCTTTCCAGGACCTTTAGCGGATTGATTGCCTCAAGTCTGGCTCTCAGTTCAAACAGCGAAAGATGCTTCAACTGAATTCGCCTGTTTTCAGCCAGCATGAGGCCCGTCCTGGATTCAGACGTATGCAGTCGGAACTTCTCAATGCGTTCCCTCATGATTCTGGCGAGTATGCCGCGGTTCCGCTGGCTGGCTTCCCGGACGCGCTGCAGCCAGTAAACGGGTGAAACACCGGCCAGCCTCTTTTTTTCGAGCGCTATTAAATTACGGGCATGATAAACGCGGCCTGTTTCTGCTCCCGTCAGAAGTGTTCGCATCAACTGAACCCGATGCTTGAGCTCGGTTCTGCTTGGAAAAACAATTTCTGCCGCATTGCTCGGAGTGCTGGCTCGAACGTCCGCAGCCATATCACAAATTGTCCAGTCTGTCTCATGCCCCACGCCCGAGACCACAGGAATAGGACATGCGGCAATTACGCGCGCAAGATTTTCATCATTAAAACACCACAGGTCTTCGATCGAGCCGCCGCCTCGGCCGAGAATAATAACATCCACCTGCGGAATCGAAGAAGCTTTCTTTACGGCACGGACAAGTTCATTTCCGGCTTCAGCTCCCTGTACACTGCTTGGAACAACAACAATAGGAATACCGGGAGAACGCATCCCGGACACATTCAGCATATCGTACAGCGCGGCGCCGCTGACGGATGTAATGATAGCAACTTTTCTGGGAATCAACGGCAGCAGTTTCTTTTTGGACGGATCAAATATCCCCTCAGCAGATAACCTTTGCTTTAAAGCTTCAAACTGCTCATAAAGGGTTCCGATGCCAGCCGGCTGGAGAGCGGTAATATAAAGTTGAGTACGTCCGTCTCTGGAATAAAAATCCACATAACCGTTCACCGTAACCCGCATGCCGTCCGTTGGAAAAACAGCGGCGCGCAGATTGTTCTGCCGAAACATAACCGCACTGATGGTTGAGACGGCATCTTTTAATGAAAAATACCAGTGTCCGGATGCGATGTGATGCTTGAACCCGCTGATTTCGCCAGTGACCGTAACATCCCGCAGGCGGGGCTCTCTTTTCAGACTGTCCTGAATAAGCAAGCTCAGTGCTGTTACGCTCAGGCCGCTGCCTGACATCAGAGTGCCGTCCTTTCCGCTGCTTCCAGGGTGTTTTCAAGCAGCATCGTAATGGTCATTCTGCCAACTCCGCCGGGAACCGGCGTAATCCATCCGGCAATCTCCTTGACAGCATCGAAGTCCACATCCCCGGTGACCTTTCCTGTGTGGCGGTTGATACCCACATCAATCACGATCGCGCCGGGCTTTACCATATCCGCTGTCACCTGAAAGCCGATTTTACCAACGGCAGATACAAGCAAATCCGCCCTGCGGGTATATTCAGACAGCCCTTTGGTGCGGCTGTGACAAATCGTTACGGTGCAGTTTTCGCGCATCAGTAAGGTTGCCATCGGCTTTCCCACAATATTACTGCGTCCGATCACGACCGCATCCAGCCCCTCAAGGCAGACCCCGGTCTGTTTTATCATATACAGCGCGCCTTTAGGCGTGCAGGGAATCACGCCGGGAAGCCCTGTGATTAAACGTCCCGCATTCAGCAGATGGAACCCATCCACATCCTTTTCCGGCAGAATTTTAGCCAGTGCCGCACTTTCATCCAGATGACGAGGCAGCGGAAGCTGAACCAGAATCCCATGAATTTTTGGATCCTGGTTTAATCTGTCAATCTCATCCTCCAGCGCTTTCTGGGTTATATTCTCCGGCAGAAGAACAGTTTCAGAATACATGCCGACTTCCTGGCAGGCTTTTCCTTTGTTCCTGACATAAATCTCACTGGCGGGATCGTTGCCTGCAAGAATCACGGCCAATCCGGGTACAATTCCTGTTTTAAGCGCAAGCGCATCAACCCGTTTTTTAATGTCTCCCCGGAGTTTCTCTGACATGATTTTTCCGTCCAGGATCTGTGCCGCCATGTAAACCCTCCTGTTTGATCATTCGCAGTATTCTTTCATACAGAAATCGGAGCAATGATTTGCATCTGATCTAGGCTTGTGACATCTTCAATTGATTCAAACCGATCAAAGCCGTCCCTACAGCGTTATCGCCGCTCAGCATGGGCTCGCCGAACACCGGGCAAAGGCTGCGGTCCAAACGAGGCAGACGGACAAGAAGCATTTCCCGGAACAACTCAGAAGAAGCAATCCCGCCGAATATAAGGATATCCTTCAATCCTGTTTTGCGAGCTCCAGCCCGAACCATTCGGCAGACCGTTCTGACCAGCAGATCATAAACCTCTCTCGCGATGTCTTCGGGAGGATACGCTTCATTTTGAATCCATCGCTGAACCTGGCTTTCCGCTCCGCTCAGATGACAGCTGAGGTCGCTGTTTTCCAAGGAGCAGGGCAGCCGCCCTTTACATGCTCCATTCCGGGCAAGCTTTTCCAGCTCAGGCCCGGCCGGAAAGCTGCAACCCATGGCGACGCCGGTTCTGTCTACAAGCTGTCCCGCATATAAATCCAGACTGGAGCCAAGCGTCCGAAGATGACCGGACTTGAATTCAAGCAGGTCGGTGGTTCCGCCTGAAAGGTGAATCGCAAGAAAAGAATCCTTGCAGGCCAGTACGGTTCCTTTCTTGGCTGCCATGATATGGCCGCTTTGATGGTCGGAAGGAAAAAAAGGAATTCCCCTGGCCGCAGCAAAGCATCGGCCGATTGTCTCGCCGACTTCGAACACAGGCATATAAGAATCAGGCAGATCTCTGGGTTTGACACTGGCACAAACAGCGATGGGAGCATATTCTCCGAATAAGCTTTCCGCTTTTTCCACAAAATATTTTATTTGCTTAAGGTGGAGGTAAAGGGCATCGCTTTGACGAAGTCCTCGATTCCCGGAGGGAACGGGTAAAAGCTCCCGAAGATTGAGCAGAATCTTCCCTTCCATGGAAACGAGGGCCAGGGAAGTTCTGTAATTACTTGTATCCAGCCCCATCACGGAAGGGATCATCTTGTCCCTTCCAATTCACGGAATATTGTACCCAATACTCCGTTTACAAACTTTTTATCCTCGGGATCTGAATAACGTTCTGTCAGTTCCAGTGCTTCCGCGATAGAAACATTCCCGGGTACGGACGGATCAAACATCATTTCCCAGACAGCCAGTCTCATAATTGTCAGATCAACCATGGGCATCCGTTCAAGCGTCCACCCCTGTGCTGCTCCGGCAATTTTCTCGTCCAGTAAATAGCGCTTCTCCATCACGCCTTCCAAAACCCGAGAAATATATTCGCGATCCTCGCTGTTCGGCTCCTTCTTTCCAACAGACTCAACGCCAGGAACCCCATCCAGCCTCAACTCTTCATAAACCATCTGCAGGCTTTCTTCACCGCCCTGACCTCCTGAGAGCTTCTCATAGATCAACTGCATCGCTGCCGCCCGCGCTGTAATTCTCGACATATTATATGTTATCCCTCTCTGCTGTCCGATGTCGTTTTTTCATTCTGAATTTTACCCATGGATTCGGTCTGCCGTTTTTCGATTTCCGCCCTGAAGTTTACAGTTTCTTCGCTCTTTTGCGGAACGATTTTGTCAACAGCATTTTTTGCGAGAATGCCCAGATCCTTTTTCCCGCCGATCAGATATCCAATGATGAATAGCACGGCCAGCAACAGCGTTTTCCAGAAGCCTATCCAAAGAACAAGCGCACCACAGCCGGCAAAAACCAGCCCCAGCGCCAGCGCAAACTCGTCTGTTCCCCTCTCAAACCGGTTCATCATGCTCCTCCTCTCGTGTCTCATTGCCGAAACGATCGATTGTGTCCAGCGTATCTGAAAGCGCAGATTCCGCGTCTTCTTCCTCTTCGGGAGTCGGATTCGTGATTACGGATTCACCCGTTCCGGCAGAAGAAGCATCATTTTCCAGACCGGAGTCTTTTTTGCTTTCCTGAGCACCGTCATCTGAATTGTCATCAGATGATGCTTCCTGCTCAGGAGACTGTGGTATCTGATCGACATCCAAGTCTTCAGGCTCCTGCTGTGGTGGGGATGGGATAATACACGGCTCCTGAACCGTGCTAAAAAGTCGCTGGTGCAAAGGACGATCATCATCCTCATCAGGGACCTCTATCTTGGCATCATGCATTGCCGGGGTTGGCTCCGGGACAGAAACGGGTGCTCCCTTTTCCGCGGCCGGGACGGTTTCTTCCGGCGCCGTTTCTTTCCTTTGTTCCTGTGTATGAACAGGCAGCCGTTTTTCGGTGCTGTCTTTCAACAGAGGATGGACCGATGGCACCTCAATTAGGAACGGTGCATCGGTAGCTTCCTTCCCTGATTCTTCTATTTCTACGCGAATGCTTCGAATTTCGATGCCGCTGCACGCTGTAACATATTGGCGGATCTGCCTTTGAAGGGATTCCACGGTCAGCGGAATACTGATTCCTCCTGCAGCTTTTCCCCGAACCCGAACCAGCATTCCGTCCTTTCTGTTTTCGAGATCGATTCTCTGAATTTCCAGTTCATCATGGTTCTCCAGGCATTTTCGAACCATCTGCTCCATCGCTTTTAACGAAATGGCCAGTTCCCCTTCTTCATTCCTTTGCAGGAAAAAACGGTCTCTCCGTTTCCTGTGCCGAAACAGCATCATCAGAAAATAGAGCCCTAAGAAAAGCAAAAATACAGTAAGCGCGATAAGAAGCACTTTGGCCCGAAGCGATTCGCTGTTAAAAAGCCTAACTGCCGCACCGACAACATCAACATGAAAGAACATCTGCGCCACGCTGCCTGCGCAGGCGGCCAGCAGCAAAAGCCCTGTCAAAGCAGCCAATACTCTATCCGCGATTCTCAGCCTCATCATAAACTGCCTCCTTTTATCCGTTATAAAGCGAATCAAGACAGAGAGATACATCCCTCTGTCCTTTGATTGAATTATTGTGCTTCGTTCGGATCATGCCCCTGTGCAGCAGTTTCTGAAACTGACTCTGCGATTTCCTGCTCTGATTCTTTTTCTGTTTCAGGTTTTACCTCCGCGCCATGCGGAGCCGTTTCAGTCTCCTCGGGCTGAACTGTATCTCCCTGTTCTGTCGAGTCCGATTCATCGTCTCCGGCCTCAAGGACGGCATTCCCCGCGCCTGCCTGAAGCGCTTTGTTTTCTTTCTCGAAGCTGACGCCCTGAACATGCACGTCCACATTAACAACATGCAGGCCGGTCATGGATTCAATCGATTTTTTAACGCCTTCCTGGACATCGTGTGCGACGCGTTGAATCGGCACGCCGTATTCCACATTCAGATAAAGGTCAACGCTGACTTCTTCGTCGCCAACCTCTACCTTTACGCCTTTGGTTACATTTTTATTCTTTCCTTTGATGCTGGAGCTGATATTAATCATTCCGGCCACACCTTCTACCTCGCTTGCAGCAAGGCCGGCAATAATTGCAATCACCTCATCCGCATAATGAATCGTATTAGAGGGATCCATATCATTTTCGGGTTTCAGCGAAAGGTTTTGTTCTTCCTTCTTCTTTGCCATAGTTGGCGCCTCCTTTTTGTGGAGTCGAATGATTACAGACGAGTCCTTGCGTTAAAAAATCGGAACCTGCATTGTTTTGGGAAGCCTGCTACAACGTCTGCGACCGGATCGAAACCATCAAATTAAAAGAATTATACCAGAATTAGCGGAACATATCAACTGCCTCATTCCGCCACAATCTTTAGATGCAGTTCATCAAGCTGCCGCTGTTCCACTGCGCTGGGCGCATCCATCATCAAATCCTGAGCGTTTTTATTCATGGGGAAGGGGATCACTTCCCGGATGGATTCCGTTCCTGCAAGCAGCATCACCATCCGATCCACGCCGGGCGCAATGCCTGCATGAGGCGGAGCACCATAACAGAACGCATTATACATGGCCGGGAATTTGGCCTTCACGTCTTCCTCACCCAGCCTGACGAGACTGAAAGCTTCTATCATAATCTCCGGGTCATGATTGCGGACCGCGCCTGAACTCAGCTCAACCCCGTTGCAAACCAGGTCATATTGGAAAGCCGTAATGCTCAGAGGATCCACTTCCCCACTCCGGGCTTTTCGAAGGATATCCAGGCCGCCGTTCGGCATGGAGAAAGGATTGTGACAGAATTCCAGCTCCCCGCTCTCTTCTCCAATTTCGTACATGGGGAAATCCACAATCCAGCAGAAGGAATACCTCTCCCGATCCATATGCTCCGGGCAAAGCGCGCCAAGCTGCTTGATCAGTACGCCTGCCGTTTTCTGAGCCGCGGAAAGCTTTCCTGCGCTGATCGCTACCAGCGTATTGTTTTCCAGTTCAAGCTCCGCCATGATCCGGTCTTTGCGATCCTGTAAGAACTTGGAGATACCGCCTGTGAGCTCTCCCTTCTCATCCACCTTGAACCAGTAAACCTTATTTCCGGCAATGACTTCCGTGTCGGCGCAAAGCTTATCAATCTGTTTTCTGGTGCCGCTGAAGCCGGAAACCTTTACAGCTTTAATCCGCTGCCCCTCAAACGGAGCAAACCCACAGTCTTCCATCAGACTGGTAACATCCTTCGCCGTAAGATCAA
>CAZMFY010000054.1:11519-11982 GCA_964565635.1 uncultured Oscillospiraceae bacterium | reverse complement strand
GAGATCATTGATCAGCTGGAGCTGCGCAGCCCCATGTTCGCGGACATCAGCCGGGAGCTGGGCTACGGAACCCTGGAGGAGCTGACGGAGGACTGGTTCCGGGGGCTGGAGCCCCGGATTCTGGACCGTACCCCCATCCGCTATCACTGCTCCTGCAGCCGGGAGCGGATGGAAAAGGCGCTGATCTCCCTGGGAGAAAAGGACCTTCAGTCCCTGATCGACGAAGGGAAGGGAGCGGAGCTCAGCTGCCATTTCTGCCATAGCAGGCATTTCTTTACCACGGAACAGCTGACAGCGCTGCTGAAGGAGGGAAAGCGCCATGAGCCGGATGCCGATCATTAATTTCGACGAGCAGTTCGAGTCCTTCGTCTCCGAATGGGTCACCGTTCATCGGAGCGAATATGATACCTTCGACGCCCTGGAGGCGGACCTGCCCAGGTTCTATATGCTCTTCCTGAATACC
>CAZMFY010000054.1:8138-11509 GCA_964565635.1 uncultured Oscillospiraceae bacterium | reverse complement strand
ACATCAACATCGGCATTATCGAGAACAACCTCGGCGTGTACGAGGTCAACGCTGAGGGCGATGACCGGGCCAAATGGCTGGGCAACCTGACCCCCGGCTCCTATTTTACCCAGTTTGAGGATCCGAAGGTTCTGGTGGACTGGATGCATGAATACTGCCGCCAGCGGGTGCCGGTGCCGGATCTGCTGACCGAGCAGATCACCTTTGTGGGCCGCCCCTGCGAAAAACGGCTCCTGGAGCTAATGAAGGATCCGGAGGCGGAGGAGGAGGCGGTCCAGCTGGCCATCGGCCTCCTGCGGGAGATGGAAAGCACCCTGCCCCGCACCCTCTATATTCAGTGGCAGCTGAACCGGGCGGAAAAGGACGACCGGGCGGACAATGCCCTGGACAGCCTGAAGGCGATGGGGAAGAGCGTGGTTCAGCCCATTCTGCAGGAAATCGATCATGCCAACGAGGCCGGTCAGGAGGCCCTGCTGGACGTGCTGACGGATTATCCGGGAGACGAAAAGACCTTCCGGATTGCCATGAAGCATTTTGAGAACCGGCCGAAGCGCCGGGCCCTCATGGCCGGATATCTGGCCAAGATCGGGGACGACCGGGCGCTGCCCGCCCTGGAAAAAGCGGCGAAGGAGCCTTCCCTCAGCTATCTGACCTATATTGAGCTGCGCAGCGCCATCGAGCGGCTGGGAGGCGAATGCCCCGAGCGGGAATACGACGGGGACGAGGAATATGAAGCGCTGAGAGATATGGGGATGACATAATGCTCTGTAAGAAATGCGGTTATTACGCGCCGGTGGAAGCCATCATCTGCCCCCAGTGCGGAGAAACCCTTCGGGAAGGGGCAGCCGATGAATATGGCGCCGAAGCCATCCGACAGGGGAAAAGAGCCAGGGAGGCGGTCAAAAACCGCCCGGCGCAGCTTCAGGAGGAATTCCGGCGCAGGCGCCGTACCGGCGCTTCCCATGCCACGGTGCCGCTGCCGCCGGTCCGGGATACCCGGGAGGAGCTTCCGGAGTATTTTGATCCCATGGTGGACGATCTGGGCGGCGTCGGGGAAGACCGAAGCGAAGAACAGGCTGCCGGCATCGAGCGCCGAAACACCCCCGTCTATTCCGACGATGCCATTCGCCAGGCCCAGGCCGCGGCTTACGCGGCCCGTCACGCGCCGGGGCACCGGCCCCAGCGGCTGGTCAACTGGTTCAAGGTGGCCCTGGTCACGATCCTGCTGACGGTGCTGGTGGCAGGCGGCGGATTCCTGATGCTGACCCGGACGGAGCCGGGCCATATCCTGATGGCCCGCATGGGACAGAAAACCACCTCAACCGCCCTGTGGAAGGTTGGGGAGGAGCTGCTGGATCAGGGGAATATCGCGGACGCGATCCTATCCTTTGAGAAGGCCAAGGCCCAGGACGCGGAGGAAGACATCGTAGACGTGGAGGGCCTGCTGCTGCTGGGCAACGCCTATGAGGCGGACGGCCGGGTAGAGGACGCCGCGGCGCTGTATGAGGAGATCTATACGGAAACGCCCAGCCGGGTGGAGGCCTATCGGAACCATATCCGGATTCTCCTGGCCAGCGAGGAGGAAGGGTCGAATGCCCATGCCGCGGAGCTGATGAAGACCGCCTATGAGAAAACGGGGGAAGTATCCTTCTATAATCAGTGGCTGGACTTCGTGCCCGCGCCGCCGGAGGTGAATCTGACCGCCGGATATTATGAGGATAAGAAGAAGGACGTGCGGGTCACCTCTTTTCAGGGCTTTAACGTCTATTATACCTTCGATGAAAACGCGAAGCTTCCGGAGGGAGGCATCCTCTTTTCGGAACCGATCTTTCTGGATGAAGGCATCCATACGCTCCGGGCCGTGGCGGTGAACGGGGAACTGGTTTCCAATGAGCTGCGGGCCGTCTATAAGATCATCATGCCCTCCCCCCAGAAGCCCCGGTGCAACCTGGCGCCCAATGCCTATAAAACCCGCCAGCGGGTGAAGCTGAAGCCCGGGGAGGAGAACGAAAACGACGACGATATCGTGATCTATTATACCGTGGACGGTTCCAACCCGCCCGTCGACAGCCCCGTGTATGACGGAGAACCCATCTGGCTTCCCGGAGGCCGGGTGTATCTGAAGGCTGTGGCAGTCAACAAATACAACAAGATTTCCAATATGATGACTGTCGAATATAAAATCAACATTCCGGAACCGCTCCGGGGCTATAATTATGAAACCGACTCCCCGAAGGACTTTACCCTCTATGTGACCACCATGATGGAGTTCCAGCAGATGTACGGCGAGGGAACCCTCATCGGCGAAGTGACCCTGGAAAACATCGACACCGAATGCCGTCGGTACGATTATCCCTGGGGATACGCCGTGATGAGCCGGACCACGAAAGGCTGGGTGCTGGCGGAGGTCTATCTGACCCAGAACGGCACCATCGCGGCCCCCAGGGGCACAAAGATCGGCGATGAGGAGAGCTTCGTGGTGGGGAAATTCCGGGATATGGGACAGGTGGCGTCGCCCAGCGGCAACCGGGGCCTTTATTCCGGCAAGGACGGTACAGGAAAGATCTGGCTTCAGGATGACGGCACAAAAATCATCCGCTACCGCTGCTATTCCTCCGACGGAAGCCACTGGTGGCAGCTGGATTATTATGTGAGCAAAGCAGGCATCGTCACCGCCATCGACATGCTGTATGAACCGTAACAGGAGAAGGAAAAAATGAGCAGGTTTAAAAGAGTCTTTGTCATCGTGCTGGACTCCCTGGGGGTGGGGCCCGCGCCGGATTCCGACAGCTTTGGCGATCATGGGGTGGATACCCTGGGCCATATTGCCGAAAAAGCGGCGCACCTCCGGATTCCGAATCTTCGCAGATGGGGAATGGCGAATCTGCATGAACTGAAAAATATTCCTCCTGTGGAGCATCCCATGGGCTATTATGCAAAGCTCAGGGAAAAAAGCGCCGGCAAGGATACCATGACCGGACACTGGGAGATCATGGGCCTGTATACCACGAAGCCCTTTATCACGTTTACAGAAACCGGTTTTCCGAAGGAATTGCTGGATGAGCTGGAAAAGCGGACCGGGCATAAGGTCATCGGCAACAAAGCCGCCTCCGGCACGGAAATCCTGGATGAGCTGGCGGAGGAGGAAATCGCCACCGGCCATATGATCGTCTATACCTCCGCTGATTCCGTGCTCCAGATCTGCGGCAACGAGGAAACCTTCGACCTTCAGGAGCTGTATCGCTGCTGTGAAATTGCCCGGGAGCTGACCATGCGGGACGAATGGAAGGTGGGCCGGGTGATCGCCCGCCCCTATGTAGTCAGATACTTCAAGTCCACAGAGTAGTTGCAGAAACATTCATTCCGAATGC
>CAZMFY010000054.1:6440-8128 GCA_964565635.1 uncultured Oscillospiraceae bacterium | reverse complement strand
GATCGCCCGCCCCTATGTGGGCAGAAAACGCGGAGAATTCGTTCGAACGGCCAATCGTCACGATTACGCGGTAAAGCCCTTCGGCCCAACGGCGCTCAACGCCCTGAAGGATGCGGGATATGATGTGATCTCCATCGGAAAGATCAATGATATTTTCGTGGGAGAGGGAATTACGGAAGCGCTGAAATCCAAATCCTCCGTTCACGGCATGGAGCAGACGATTGAAACCGCGGGGAAGGATTTCTCCGGCCTCTGCTTCGTGAATCTGGTGGATTTCGATGCCCTCTGGGGCCACCGCCGCAATGTCAACGGATATGCGGAGGAGCTGGAGCGTTTTGATGTGAAACTGGGAGAGCTGGAAAAGGTCCTTCGGGAAGAGGATCTGGTGATCCTGACCGCTGACCATGGCAATGATCCCACCTATACCGGCACCGATCATACGAGGGAAAAGGTGCCGTTCCTGGCCTACAGTCCATCCCTGCAGGGCTCCGGGTCCCTTCCGGAAGCCGAAACCTTTGCCGTCATCGGCGCCACCATCGCGGAAAACTTCGGTGTCAGCATGCCCGAGGGAACCATCGGAACATCCATCCTGTCTTCCCTCAAGTAATAATAATCATTCAGTACCGTCAGCTCTCAGGAAGAGGGCTGACGGCTTTTTCTTTTCCGGAAAAGCGGAAAAAATCACCTGCTACGGAAATAAAACGAAAATATTTCAAAATTCGCAGAAAATATTTCTAAAATCTGATAGCAATTCGGTCTGATTCGTATAGTAGTGTAATATCAATCCGGAGTCTGTTTTTTTACACATGGATGCCGCTTCTCTTGGCCATCAGCTGTAGAGACGGAAAAAGCAGCGATACTCGCACCTGATCCGGACATTGGCGATGAAAAAGATACAGAGGATATGGTTCGACTACCCGAACAGGTAGGGTTTTGTGCCGTTTAATACTTTTTTTACAGAAAAGATAGAAAAAGGAAGCTTTTTTTGTACTATTTTTTCGCAAAAACTATGGAAAAATCTTCCATAATCTGATAAAATATGTTATTGGTATGAGAGGCTTTTTAGGCCTATATACCCCCTGAAAACGATCCGCGGATTGGGGGCTTCGAGAAAAGCTTCCTATTTATTTAAATACGCGCGGATGGAGGATGCGCACGCCGAGTTCAGGGATCTCCGGCACACAGGAAGGAGTAAAGTATGAGAAAAAAATTCCCAAGAAACCGGTCAAGTAACCGTTTTTGTAACCCTGATGTGCCATAATGAGCCCGTAAGATGAAAAAACATCTTGTCGGGACCTAAAAAAGTTACATTAGAGACCACGATAGAAGGAGAAGAGAACCATGAAAAAGATGCGCAAGATGATCTCCCTGGCCGCAGCAATCATGATGGCTGCCGGTGCCGTGAACATCGCGGCCCTCGCGGAAGAAGCCACCGAGCCCGTCGCTGCAGTGGAAACTGTAGACGCGGAAGCTCAGGCCGCAGAAGAAGCCGCTGCCAAGGCCGCTGCTGAAGCGAAGGCTGCTGAGGAAGCCGCCGCTGCCAAGGCCGCTGCTGAAGCGAAGGCCGCTGAGGAAGCCGCCGCTGCCAAGGCCGCTGAAGAAGCCGCCGCCGCGAAGGCCGCTGAGGAAGCCGCCGCTGCCAAGGCCGCTGAAGAAGCCGCTGCCGCGAAGGCCGCTGAAGAAGCCGC
>CAZMFY010000054.1:0-6340 GCA_964565635.1 uncultured Oscillospiraceae bacterium | reverse complement strand
AAGGCCGCTGAAGAAGCCGCTGCCGCGAAGGCCGCTGAAGAAGCCGCCGCCGCCAAGGCCGCTGAAGAAGCCGCCGCTGCGAAGGCTGCTGAAGAAGCTGCCGCTGCCAAAGCTGCTGAAGAAGCTGCCAAGGTTGCCGAAGTGGTTCACTTCGAAGCGAACGTTTCGATTCGGATGCTGACTACGGCTCCGATTTACCTGGGCGATGATGTGAGGCTGAAGGCGGACATCACCGGTAACAACATGGGTTACACCGTGACCTGGCAGAGCCGCATCCTTCCTACTGAAGAAGATCCTGAACCCGCATGGAAGAACATCGGCTCCGGTGAGATCCTGGTTCTCAACATGAGCGATGAAGCTCGGGCCCTCCAGTATCGGATCGTGGTCACTGGTGAAAACGGCGAGACCAAGGCCACCGGCGCCTATCGCCTCCCGGCTTACAGCGAGAAACCCGCTGAGGAAGAAGTTCCTGCTGAGGAACCCGAAGCTCCCGCTGAAGAGCCTGCTGAAGAAGTGACCGAAGAACCCGCCGAGGTTCCTGCGGAAGAAGTTCCCGCTGAAGAAGATATTAATAAGGAAGAAACTCCTGCGGAAGAGCCCGAAGCTCCCGCTGAGGAAGAAGCTCCTGCTGAGGAAGTAGCCCCCGTTGAAGAAGCTGCTCCCGCCGAGGAAGAAGCTCCTGCTGAAGAAGTAGCCCCCGCTGATGAAGAAGCTCCCGCTGAGGAAGAAGCTCCCGCTGAGGAAGAAGCTCCCGCTGAGGAAGAAGCTCCCGCTGAGGAAGTAGCTCCCGTAGAGGAAGAAGTTCCCGCTGAGGAAGAAGCTCCCGCTGAGGAAGTCGCTCCTGCCGAAGAAGAAGCTCCCGCTGAAGAAGCTGCTCCTGCTGAAGAAGTAGCTCCCGCTGAGGAAACTGCTCCTGCTGAAGAAGCTGCTCCTGCTGAAGAAGCTGCTCCCACTGAGGAAGCTGCTCCTGCTGAAGAAGTAGCTCCCGCGGAAGAGACCGAAGTCTCCTCTGAGGAAGAAGCAGTTGAAGAAGTGGCCACGGATGAAGAGACTGTCGAAGAGATCGATGAATACGACACGCCCCTGGGCCTGGAAAATGCGCAGGAAGTGACCGTGGTCGAAGAGGAAGTCGAAATCGCGGTTCGTGAGGATGCGGACGGCCTGAGCCCGATCTTCACCTTCGTAAAGACCGGCGAGACGATGACCGTAGTCGAGATCAAAGGAGACTGGGCGGTTGTGGTCGTCGGTGATCAGATTGGATATGTCTTCCTGGACGACATCAAGGATCTGATTGTAATGACCGAGGATGAAGTTCCTGAAGAAGAAGCTGAAGAGATTGAAGAGACCCCCAAGAAGGTGACGATCTTCACCAGCCGGACCTCCGTCATGGAAGAAGGCGAGATCGTTTACCTGACCAGCAAGCTGGAAGGCTTTGAGGACTGCGAAGAAATCTATTTCGCCTGGAAGGTTGACAAGGGCAACGGCTTTGAAGATGTGGAAGGCGCTAACAGCGACACCTACAGCTTCGAGGCGACTGAGGAAAGCCTGTCCTGGGGCTGGATGCTGTCGGTTACTATTGGCTGATAGAGACCAGCAAAATTAAACCCCACTGCCGAAGATCCGGCAGTGGGGAAAAGCCTGCAAATGGTTGGACTTGCCTTAATAGCTTAGTGCACTCCCAAAACTCAGGAGGATAACGTTATGAAGAAAAGATTTCTCGCATGGTTCCTCACGCTGACCATGATTTTCCAGATGATGCCGAGCTCCGTCCTGGCGGAAACCGGCAGCAACGGAAACGGTCAGGTTGTTGCTCAGTCCGTAAGGGCTTCCAACAACAAGGGCGGAAAAACGGTTAATTCCGATACCATTAATAAGGAAGAATACCATACCGTCAAATTCGAAGTTGACGGTGCGGAAGAGAAAACCCTTGTCGTAAAGAACGGCGCGAAAGCCGGCAAAGGCCCGAGCGTTACAAAGGACGGCAAGAAGGTTTACGGCTGGATGAAGAAGGAATCTGCCGAAGCAGCAGTTTCCTCTAAGACAGCCCTCAAGGCCCAGAAGAAGGCTGCCAAGGCTGCTCGAAAGGCTGCTTTGGTTGATGGTTCCGAAGAGATTACGGCGGATGAAACCTATATCGCCATTCTCACGAACGAGCAGGAAAAGGTTGACACCTTCTCTGTGGATGGAACCGGCGTTAAGATGGAAGCGGCGGCCGGCACGGTAACGGATGACTCTGTTGCGGTTGCTTCTGCTGTTCCCGAAAAGGATGTTGAGGCTGCCGTAAACAGCTTGGTTGGCGAAGAACATGGTGAAGTGATTGCCGTCGATCTGAGCTATTCCAGCGAAAAGATCGGCGACGTTCAGCCCCTGGAAGCTGTTGCCGTTACCATGACCCTGAAAGAGGGGATGAATGCGAATAATGTTGTCGTCGGCCATATCGCGGAAGACGGCAGTGTTTCTCGTGTCTCTCACAAGGTAAATGAAGATGGCAGCATCACCATCTACGCTAACAGCTTCTCCGTATACGTAGTTGTGGAAGATGGCACCACTGGAAATGATGCGCGGCTGAATGTAATCTTCGTAAGCGGCGCAGATGCATCCGGTGAAGGCGGTAATACTCTGGCGTCTGTATATGTAAAGAAAAGCGATTTACAGGCGGTTGCGGATGGAGTTGTTCATTTTGATGCAATCGTATATGATCCTGGCGTAGGAGAGCTGGCCGATGGAGTTATGTTCCGCGGATGGACGGCTGATCCAAACTATACAGTTGAGAGCGAAACTAAGGATATTAGTGGGATTCGTGAAGATGTTACGGCTTTACTGAATGATGGAGTTAAAGAAGGCGATTCCGTCACATATTATGCAGTATTGATTAAGGCTTATACTGTATCGTATCTTGATATAGACGGAGGATCGTTAGGTTCTTCAGAGGTGAAGTTCCGCGCAGATTCCAGTGATGAATATCAACCGTATAATGTATATATGGAGTATTCTCCGCGGGATGAAGAGCATAATTTTGAGGGATGGTTTGTATCTGACGGGAAAGCATACATAAAGGATTATACTGAAGGTACTAGCTACAATAATAATACGGATATCAATATTAAAGGAAACGTAGTATTCTCTGTTAATGCGCCTGAAGGCCATTGGCTCGTTTTTGACGAAAATGGTTCTGGTGGAACCTACAATGCGCCTCAATTTGTTAAATCTGGCGAAGGCACGGTCAATCCCGTAAGTTCGGATAGACCTATGACTAGGTTTGGTTATACCTTTGGTGGATGGTATACGGACAAGGCATGCACTGATGGTAATGAATTTGAATTCGGACATACAATAACTGATAAGACAACTATTTATGCAAAATGGATTTCGAATACATCAGCAAACTATACTGTTATTATTTGGAAGCAAAAAGTCACTGCTGATGGATATGATTTTGAACAATCTATCACACTTTCTGGTACGGTTGGAAATAATGTTAATACAGTAAGTCAGCAAGGTTCTGGCGATAATGCATATGCCAGAATCAACGGAACAAACTATCAGTATACAGGATTCCATTTAGATCATTTTGATAACAATGTTATTATTAAGACGGAAGGTAACTCTGTAGTTAACGTATACTATAATAGAACCGAATATACATTAACATTTAGGAGATATCAGAATTCTGGCACTGTATACAAAACTATAACCGCCCTCTATGAACAGCCGATTGGTGATAATTTCCCCATCTCTGTAAATGGAAATACTGAATATAGATGGGAACCGCATAATAGTGACACGTATAATCAGGTGCTGGTATATATTGATATTATGCCGGCTGAAAATGTAACATTTTCAAGAAATAGTGCTAACTACAGCACAAAGTATATGGAGTTTTACGTAGAAGTACTTCCTGGTCAGACGGGAACCCGGACATGGAATGGGAAGAGCTTTGTAAAACATGGAGCAACAATTCCGGCAAAATATAACTTCTTTACGGAAGCTGAAGACTTCATGGATTTAACCGGATATACAAAATATGGATCTGACCCTGCTTTCGTTAACGGTGAAGCAGATGTGCCTGGTGGCGGGACGATCAGATTCTACTATACTCGACAAGTGTATCCCATTAACTTCATGGATGGAAAATATGTTGATGGGAATGGAAATGAGATTACTACTGCTCAAGGACAAGGACAGATTGCACTTGAAGAAGGGATTGCTTACCAGGCAAATGTAGAATCATATAATAACTATAAACCAGAAGCAAGCAAAACTCCGTCAGGGTTTGTGTTTGAAGGTTGGTATATTGATGATGAATGCTCTCAGCCATATAATTTCACTACGATGCCTGAGGGTGGTATAACCGTTTACGCAAAATGGCGGCAGATTCAATATCGTGTATTCTTACATCCTAATGTACCCCAGGGGGATGAACTTGACTGGGGTAGCGATTCTCAGCAAATGAATTTCCGTATCTCAAATGGTGGGAAAGTAAGCCTTCCTACCGGATTAAGGCCAGGGTATGAATTTGTAGGATGGTATAAAGATACTGCGCTGAGCAATCATTTTGCTTCAGATACAGTTCTTAACGAGAGTACAGTAACTGCAACATACGACAAGACAACTGATTTTACTGATCCCATGGATAAATGGGGTTATGGAGCAACAACAAATGCGGACGTTAATCGTTTCTGGATCACTAAGAAATTAGATCTTTATGCTAGATGGCGCTCTACTATTGAGGGTGCAAGAGGTATTAAAATCGTTTATGACGGTAATGGCGGAACTCCTGCTCCGACCGATGCCAATTATTATCTTGATGGCGCGAAAGCTGCCGCAGGCGCTGCCCCATCTCACACTCCGACAATTACGGAGGACGGAGCGACCTTCGAATCTCGCTTCTCGCATTGGGTTGTTCAGAAGTGGGACGAAACCGAAGGGAAGTTTAAAGATACTTCTGTAACTGTTTATCCTGGAGCACTGTTTACCGTAAACAAAGCAGATTCACGCAAACAGAACAACCCGGATGCTACCGGAGAAAGTGACCAGTATCTATATACCATTCAGCTGAGAGCGGAGTATATCAAAGTAGAGAAAGCAACTCCGACACATATCACATGGTATTGGAACTATTCTGGTGCTCCTAACAATGGAATTTACAGTCAGAGCCCGGACCAGGAAGTGAATACTCCTGTAGAAGTTCCGACAGCACCTAGTCGTTCTGGGTTTACATTTAAAGGCTGGACGAGAGATGAAGAGAGTGTAGGAACGATCTCCACTTCTACAGTTCTCTTTATCACATACAATAATGGCAGTTATAATCATACGCATGTAGCTGCTGACGAAAAAGCTCCTTACCATGCCATGTATGCGGTTTGGGAAGAGAATGATGTAACCATCAATTATGCTGTCGCCACAAGCGATGAAGGAAAGGGATCGGTTTCTCTCAACACTGAGACTATACCGGCTGCAACTGGAACACCTACCGGATCGACAGCGACGGCGTCCTCTGTAATGTACGCTTTTGATTACTGGACGGTAGATGATGGAACTGAGCCCATTAGCACAGAAGCGGCATTTGTTCCCTTAAAAAATGATGATGGAGTTTATGAAGCTCATACTTATTATGCGCATTTCAAACTCAATCAAGCAGCTTATATAATTCATCACTATCTGTTAGATACGACAATTTCTGTTGCCAATGATGAGGCAAGCACAGAGATTATTGGGAATACAGTTACAGCCACAGCATATGCTACTGGTGACGATAAGCTGTATGATGAATACAGGAACAGAGTTGTTTTCGACAGCTATTCTCCTGCACAAATCATTTCGATTGATGCAGATGCGAAAAACAATATCATCTTTGTGTATTATGTTGTTCCTACTACGATCGATGACGAAGACGCCTCCGGCAATGTAATCGCGACGAAGAAGGCGACGGGCGACATTCCGAACAGCACGCCCTTCACGTTCAAGATTGAAGCTGTAACCGAAGGCGCGCCGATGCCTGCAAACAATGAGGGCAAGGTAACGATTACCAAGGCGGACGAAGAAGCGACGATCGACTTCGGAGCGATTACGTTCACCAAGGCCGGAACCTATGAGTACAAGATCACCGAAGACGAGGGAACGGATACCCACTGGACGTATGACACTGCTGAAAAGAAGATAACCATTGAAGTGACGAACAACGATGGTAAACTGGAAGCGGCGGTAAGCGGCACAGCGGCATTCGTGAACGCGTACCAGGCGGATACAATCACGGTTGACGACGCGGTTGACAGCAAAGCGATTGCGACGAAGAAGGCGACGGGCGACATTCCGAACAGCACGCCCTTCACGTTCAAGA
>CAZMFY010000053.1:0-12125 GCA_964565635.1 uncultured Oscillospiraceae bacterium | reverse complement strand
CTTTCAAAGAAAAGAACCGGTGCAGCTGGCAGGCGTTTTCGCCCCATGTGCCCGCCTTGACCATCAGGTAGGATGGCATTTTGCCCGCAGCCTGGTTTTCCGGCAGCTGCCCCAGCACAGGCTGATCCTCCGCCAGCGCCGGATTGCATACAAAGAATTCGATAAAGAACGGTCTGTCCTCTCCGCTTTCCGCATCCTGCGCGGTGAAGGAGTGCCACCACCAGTCGTATCCGTGATGGGCCAGCGGCCCGTGGAGCATGAGTGCGTCGCGGGTAATATCGTGATGATTGAACATAGGGTCAGGTACGCTTCCTCTCTGTATTTTACTGATCAATCGGTACATTAACACAAAAATGGTGAGAAGCAAATAGCAAAGTTAAAAATGGTACATTAGGGACAGTCCCCAATGTACCACTAATGTACCATTTTGCTTGCACATCCCGCCGGTTTCCTTTATAATAACGATAATTATGTACAAATCTGTTCCTGAAAATCCGCGGATTCTGAAGGAACACCTGATGTAAATAAAATTGGAAGGGAAAGAAAAGTGATGAAAAGACTGTATGGTCTGATCCTGACTGTTCTCCTTGTGCTCCTGGCCGCCGCAGCCCTGGCGGATTCGGGGGAGTTCGGCGGCGGAACATGGACGCTGGATGCCCAGGGCGTGCTGACCTTTACGGGCCCTGCGGATCTGACGGAATGGCAGACGAACGGGACCGAATTCCAGATGGCCCTCACGAAAGTGATCTACGGCCCGGAGGTCACAGGCGTCCGTCCCAGCTCCTATTCCTACGCCTATAACCTGACGGAGTTTGAGGTAGACCCCGCCAACCCGGTCTGCCGCTCGGTGGACGGCATTCTGTATTCGAAGGATATGACGGAGCTCATCGAAGCCCCGACCGGCAAGACCGGCAGCTATACCATCCCGGAAGGCGTGCGCGTGATCCGCGACAGCGCATTCACCGGCAGCTACCTGTCCGAGCTCATCCTGCCTGAGTCGCTGGAGGAAATCGAGGGCCAGGCTTTCTGGGGTGCCGAATTCAGAAGCCTGCATATTCCCGCAGCAACGTCCGTCATTGCCGGTTCCGCCCTGAACCTTCACGCGATTGAAGCCTTCACGGTCGCCGAGGGCAACCCCAGCTTCAGCGCGTCCAATGGGGTTCTGTTCAGTAAGGACGGCACCACGCTGGTCCATTATCCCGTTGCGGTCAGCGCCGAAGAATATACGGTCCCCCAGGGTGTGACGACCATCGGATACAATTCCTTTTCCTTTGCGGAGTCCCTGAAAAAGCTGACGCTTCCGGAGGGCGTCTCCTCCATCGGCATTGCCGCATTCAACTACTGTACGGCCCTGGAGGAAATCTCCCTGCCTTCCACCCTTGAACGGATTAATGCCAGCGCATTCCGCACCACAAGAAGCCTGAAGACCGTCCGCTATGCGGGCACCATGGAGGACTGGCAGGCCGTGCTTGTTGAAGGCGACAATGCCATGCTGTGGACGTGCACGATTGTGTGTGCGGACGGAAATGTGGAACCGGAGCCTGAGGAAGGATCCATCGGGGATGGGATCACCTATGTCCTGGATTACAAAACCGGCACGCTGACGATCTCCGGAGCCGGCGAATGGGACGATTACGCCTTTAACGAAAACATGGCGATCGTGAAGGCCGTTCTCCGGGAAGGCGTCACCGAGATTGGCCTGCGCGGTTTCGGATACTGCCGGAGCCTGACGGAGGTGACGATTCCTTCCACCGTCACCCGGATCCGGGATGAGGCGTTTACCAACTGTTCGTCCCTGACCTCCCTGACCATCCCGGCCACCGTGACCTCCCTCGGGAATGACGTCTTCACGTCCTGCAATGCGCTCACGGAAATCACTTACGGCGGCACCATGGACGCGTGGGAAGCGCTGAGGGCGGGCACCAGCGACTGGGGGCTTGACAGGATCGATATCATCTGCACGGACGGAACCATCGAAGGCCTTGGCGGCGGTCCCGGGCCCGAAGAGCCGGGACTCCAGGTGTATCCGGTTTTTGACTGCTATTATATCCCTGAAGGAGCAGGCTTCGACGCCATCCAGAACAGCCTGTTCATGGAGCCGCAGATCGGGTTCGGCTTCGTATCCCTCCCGGAGGAAATGCTCGAGCAGGAGCCGGATGGACCTCAGTGGACGCTTCAGCTGCTGGAGGGAACCGCGGAGGCTGAGATCACAACCGATCCCGAATGGAACATCGACTTCTGCCAGATCATTTTGAGGAGGCCGCCGGCAGCCCCTGAAACAGACCGCTGGCACGTGACATGCACCTGGGCCGGGGAAACCTTTGAGACGGAGTTTGAACTTGAGTTCAGGGATGTGCCGACGCTTCCGTCGGGCGTGGAGCCGGTGGGAGCCGGCCCCTGGACCATACAGGTCGGCGACATTATCAATGCTGCGGGCAGATACCAGTTTGTGGACGGATGGCATCTGGCCGGAGAAACCGCCGATAGCGTGCTGTACAGCCTCGAGCCGGAGTCTGCCTTTGAAGGCAGTATGGATGATGAGGGAATGTGGGTTCTCACAGCAGTAGAGCCCGCAACGTGCAGCTGCGAAATCCTCATGACCTGTGCCAATCTTCGCTGGCTTTATCCTTCGCAGCTCATCATCACCGAAGCCGGCGGAGAGACCCCGAACCCCTGCGGCGCCGACGGGGACAATGTAACCTGGACCCTGGATGCCTCCGGCCGGCTGGTTCTCACAGGAACCGGAGCGATCGCGGACTTCGACGCCGGCGACCAGCCCTGGACTCCCGTGGCAGACAGCATCAGAACGGTGGTCATCGGGGACGGGATCACCGAAATCGGATGCTATGACTTCTTTGGCTGTGATCAGATCCGGCGTGTTGAAATGGCGGACAGCGTCGTCACCATCATGGACTGCGCCTTCCAGGAATGCACGGCTCTGGCAGAGCTCCGCCTTTCCTCCTCCCTTGAGGAAATCGGCAGCAGCGCCTTCATGGAATGCTCCTCCCTGTCCTCCGTGACGCTTCCCGCCTCTCTCCGTGCCATCGGATGGTGCGCCTTCGCCTCCTGCAATCTTTCCAGCGTCAACCTTCCCTCGGGAACCGACGCAAATACATGGGATTTCTTCTATGAGGAAGAAAACAGAGACCTGCACCTGTACCATATCGATCTCCCGGCGGGGGTGACGGAAGTCAGTGAAGGCGCGTTCTACGATAATCCTCTCCCCCATGACCTTCCGGACTTTGTCCTGCCTTCGGGGCTGACGGTCATCGAAGCGGAGGCCTTCAGCGGCGTCAATCCGCGCTTTGTCTGGCTGCCGGAGGGCGTCACCACGATGGAGGATGCAGCCTTTGCGGATTGCACACGGCTTGAATATATCTATATTCCCCAGGGCTGCGAATCTTTCGGAGAAAACATCCTGCCTTCCGGCGTAACCATCATCGGCATCGGCGGATATGATACATACCGGTGCGAAGCCCAGAATTATGCGGAAGCAAACGGACACCGCTTCATCCTTCTCGAGAATCCCTACAGCGGAAACGGCTGAAAACCAAAAACCTTGGGGCGGGCCTGCTGGCCCGCCCCTTTTGGTACATTAGGGACAGTCCCTAATGTACCATTTCAGCTCATTCTCCCAGCGTCCGCAGATATTTCTCCACATTCAGATACCGGATCCCGTTTTCCTCCGCGTCCTCCCCGCGATAGATCACCGCTTTCCCGGTGATGGTTCCGAATCTGAATTCCGTCGCCTTGCATTTCTCCTCGTCCGTCAGGTTCTTCGCCTGTTCCGGAACCCTCTCCGCGCTGTGTTTGATCTCATAGATTTCCGTTGTGATGGACACCGGATCCGCCACCACCATGTCAAACTCCCCGATGGCAAACTGAAGCCGGAACACCTGTTTGTCCGGGCGCGCCATTTTCGTTTCCAGCAGGATGATTTCCTCCATCATCCGTCCGCGGATCTCATTCAGGATGCGTTCCAGAATCCCGGTCCTCTCCACGGCCGAAACGCTTTGGAATTCCCTGTCCCGCAGCAGCTGCCGCACCAGCGCCTCCGCCTGGGAATAGCGCATTCCCGGCTGGGAGATCACGGTTCTGAAGCTGCCTTCATCCCTGACCGGAATGAATTCCGTCGGAATATCCACCGTCAGATCCAGCAGGTCCAGGTATTCCCTGATCTCCGCGCGGTGCGCATCCGTGATTTCAACGCTCCGCTCATTTTTGTTCAGGATTTCCAGAGCTTTTCTGAGCCCATCGGTCAGGGCCTTCTCATCGATATGGTCCAGAATATCCGAAGGCTTCTCCCGGTCCTTCCGAAGATTTCTTCTGGATATTCCCAGATCATGCGACCTGAAATCGCTTGTCAGCACCTCCAGGGTAAACCTGTGGTTGATATCCTCAATCACCCGGTTGATCGCACTTGTCAGCTCATTCTTCTCATAGAGCTCCGCCAGGTGCCGGAAGTGCCCGCCGTCCTGATAGAGCCGAAGTGAATGCTGGATATTCCGGGCAATCGCGCTGTCGATGTACTCATCCGTGCTCCTGCTGGTTCTGAAGGTAACCGGTTCGTTATAGTGCTTTCCTCCCAGGCTCATCGTCCCGCCGTAGCGGATATATTCATCAATGCCCCTGATATTCAGCACCCGCTCAAACTCCCTGTAGGGAATCCAGGTTGTATGGAGCAGAATGCATCTGTCATAAAGCTCCTCGCTTTCCGAAAGCAGGAATCCCAGCGAATCCGTTCCTGAAAGCACAAGCTTCATTCCGGACGCGGCATAAATATCGGATAAAAGCGCCGCGCCTTCAATAAAGTCCTCCGCCAGGGTGATCTCATCCAGGAATACAAACCGGTATCCATGATCCCGCAGCCGTCGCAGGTCAGCATTGATCTCCCCCAGCGTAATCCCGGGCTTCACCTGAATAAATGCCGCCCGGTTGAAATCCTCTTCCGGCATGGAAGCGATAGCCTGCCGGATCAGGGTCGTTTTCCCTGTTCTCCGGAGGCCGTAAAGGATAAACACCTTTCCGGGAACGCTCTGCTTCAGATATCTTTCCAGTTCCCCATAGCAGGACCTGCGTTCCAGGCCGCGGACCGATTCCGCAAGCGGCCTGAGCGCATCCCCGGTCAGTACATCGGATTTGAATGCATACGGCTTCTCTGCGGTCGCTTTCTTCGTTCCGGGAAGTTTTTTTCTGATCCCGCGGAGCTCCGCTTCCAGCTCCCGGCGTTTTCTGATCAGCCCGCCCAGCTTATCTGCCGCCGCGTCATCCAGATACTTGCTTTTCTTTTTGCCGTTCTCAGTCCACTGATGATACAGCCGCACCTTCCCACGGATGTTCTTTCTGGAGATATAGCCGATGGGCAATGAGGATATCTGCTGGATAAGCTCCTGTTCCCTGTCAGCCGGATAATCCATCTGTCGATCCCCCCTGTCATCCCCATGTTATAACCCCTTTCCTGCTTTGTCAAGGGGTTACAAGGGGTTACATAAAAAATGGTACATCAGGGACAGTCCCTAATGTACCATTTCGTCTTACTCCGCCTCCCCGGTCTCCTCCGGAGCCGCGTCCTCATACCAATGGCCGTAGATTTCTACCTTCCCCCATCAGCTTCCCCAGCACCTCATAAGCCGCCGCCTTCTTGGCGGCGGTTTTGCCGCTCCCCCGGCCCCATCCATAAACCCCGCCTCATCTGCATTCACATTCCCATTCCATTGGCCTTGACGACCCGCGCAAGGTACACCTCCTTTTTCATTATTATGGTACACTAGGGACTGTCCCCAATGTACCACTTTTGTTCCATTTTCGTCCGGTATTATTCCAATTCGATAAAGATGCAGTTATCGTGGGTTTCGCAGTAGTGCTGCGCGGGGCTGCCCGCGTGGGCGCCCACATAAACCAGCCGGCATCCCGCAAACACGTCATCCCCGAGTTCAGATTCGCCGGGGATCAGAATCACAATCAGGGCAGAATCCCGGAAGGCCCCGTCTCCGATCGACAGGCATCCCTCCGGAACCCCCACCACCAGTGCGGAAGAGCCGGCGAAGGCCTCCTCCCCGATCCTCGTCAGATCATTCGGCAGAATGACGGTATAATTGGTCAGCGAGAAGACCCCGCAGACGCGGTACTCGGCGCTGTCAGGGACTGCGAACCTGTATTGCGGTTCTATGCTGATCAGCGTATACGAGGGCAGCAGCTCCGTTCCGTCCGGGGAAAGGTCAGCCTCAAACCAGCCGAGGAAGAAATAATTTTCATCCGCGACGGCGGTCAGCTGAAGATCGCTGCCTTCTCCCAGCTCCAGCTCCGCCAGCTGCCGGCACGTGCCGCTCTGCCCTTCCCCGCCGGACGGGCTGCTGACGGTATATTCCACCCGGCCTCCGGCGTGGTGCGTCCTGGTGGACTGATCATACACGTCCAGGATCACCGCCCGGCGGTCCACCGCCCAGACGGCGCGAAGGTACAGGTCCCCGGTGACGCTCTGGAGAGGCGTCTGATCCTCATAGGTCGTGCCGTTTGCGTCCTGCCAGCCCGCGAAGTGGAAGCCGGGATATTCGAAGACGTTCTGCGGCAGGATGCAGGGCTCCAGGTCCGCCACCCGCAGGGGCGCCATTTCCCCGGTGCCGCCGTTGGCGTCAAAGGTGATGAAGTAGGTATCAAGATGGATCACCAGATCCGGCGAAGCGCCGTAGGACCAGGAAGAAGCATCTCCCATGCCGGACCACTGTTCAGCAGAGCCTCTGTACCAGATATCCTGCAGGCCGGAGCATCCCGCGAAGGCGGAATTGCCGATGGTTGTCAGGGCGGCCGGGATCTGGAGGGAGGTAAGGCCCGTGCAATAGAAGGCATGGCTGCCCACCGACGTCAGCCCTTCCGGCAGGTCGATTTCCGTCAGGCCCTTTCGTCTGTCAAAGGCGTAATCGCCAATGCTTTCCAGGGTGGAAGGCAGCTGCACCCTGAAGGGGGTTTCATTGACGCCGGAATATTCATTCGGCGGCATCCCCTCGAACGCGTAATTGCCGATACGCGTGATGCCTTCGCCCAGGATGACGTTCTTCAGCGAATCCCTTGAATAGAATTCCAGGGTGTAATACAGCATTGTATCCCCGGATGTGCTGTTTGTCCGGTCCCGCATGATCCCCGTTTTCCCTTTTGTGTAGTGGATCGTCTCCACCGTGGTCACATCTTTGAAAATGTTCCGCATGCAGGTAAAATCCACCGGAATCGTCACCGATTTCAGACTGCTGCAGCCATAGAACGCGGATTCTCCGAGGGTCTCCAAAGAATCCGGAATCACGATGCTTTCCAGGGAAGAGCAATTCACGAAAGCGGATCCGCCGATCTCCGTCACGGTATCCGGGATCCCGATGGTTGCCAGCGAGCTGCAGGAGGAGAAGGCAAGTCCGCCGATGATGACGGTCCTGTCGGAAAGCGTCGCCTCCGTCAGCGCGCTGCAGCCTGCGAAACAAGAAGCCGGGATGACGGTAATTCCTTCGGGGAGATGGACGGATGTGACGCCCGTACTACAGAAGGCATAGCTGCCCACCGCCGTGAGCCCTGCCGGCAGGACGATCTCCGTCAGGCCTTTTCGTCTATCAAATGCGTAATCGCCGATGCTTTCCAGGGTGGACGGCAGCTGCACCGTGAAGGGGGTTTCATTGACACCGGGATATACATTCGGCGCCATCCCCAGGAAGGCGTAATCGCCGATCCGCGTGATGCCTTCATCCAAGACGATTTTCTTCAGCGAATCTCTCGAGTAGAATTCCAGGGTCCTGTAGAGGGAGGCTTCCTCATCAAATAATTCGGTTGTCCGGTCCTGCATGATCCCCGTTCTGCCTTTTGTGTAGTGGATGTTCTCCACCGTGGTCACATTATTGAAGCGGTTATTCAGGATGGATAATTCCACCGGAAGAGTCACGGACTTCAGACTGCTGCAGCCAGCGAAGACATAGTCTCCGAGGAACTCCACGGAATCCGGGATTTCGATGGCTTCCAGAGAAGAGCAACTGTAGAACGTGTAGGTTCCGATTCCCTTCAGGGTGTCCGAAAGCCCGACGGTCTCCAGGGAGTCGCAGCCGGAGAAGGCTTCTGAGCCGATAAATTCGACACGGGGCATCGAAATCTGCTTCAGCGCGGATCCCGCAAAGCAGTAGGACCCGATGGTCGTGATATTGTCCGGTATAAAGATCTTTTCTGTCTGTCCCCTTTGCTTCGCAGCGTATCCGAAGAACAGATCGTTGATACGCTCCATGTATAATTCATTGTTATGCGCGCCTATAACCTCCGCCACAATATCGGCGGCTTCTCTGGCCAGGGCAAAAACACGGCCAAGCGCCGACAGGGCTGCTTCAATCCCCCCCGCAAGCTGAGCCGTTTGGTTCAGCGCCAGCATCAGATCCGACTTGATTTGCACCTGGATGCTGGAAAGGAGATAAATCCGGGATACCACCTCGCTGTGGGAGGAAAGATACGCCCCGAATTCCTCGTCCGTCATATCTTCCGCCAACGCCTGGATTTCACGGATATACTGCGCGCCTTCGCTGTACTCGTCACGCTCTGAACTGATCGCGGATTCAAAAGCGGTCAGGGAGGTGACATTTGCCAGGTGCTTCACGGGTTCCAGGATCGGAATATTGCCAAAGCCCTCCATCAGGTCCGAAATGAGCACATCCGATGAACCGCTCAGCACAAGGCCGAGGCAGCCCATGGAAAACCGATCCAGCGGATCATCTGAACCGGCGGAGTGATCCAGAATATCCTGGATCAGGTCCTCATGCTCCTGCGTCAGGGTGCTCGGCTGGGAGATGGTGTAATCATGACCGTATCTGCCGTAAGCCAGGAATTCCGGGGGAACCTTCGGAACGAAGTCCATATCGTTGTTGAAATTCCAGATGCTCCCGGACGGGGAAGCAACCTGGCTGACATTCGGGCAGGCGAAGGTATAGGCACAGGTTCTGTAGCGTGACGCGTAGTCGTGGGCGAGCAGGTTTGCCACCGCAGCGCCCCGGCTGTGGCCCGTGAACCAGAGCGTGATGTTCTTCGCATTCGTCAGATAGCTGGAAAGAATCGAGCTCACATCGTTGGCGGCCTCCCGAAACCCGGAATGATCCCCTCCGAAGAGATTGACGAAATTGAAATTGCTGATCCATTCATTGGCGCCCTTTGAGCCCCGGACCGCAACGCAGATAATCCGGTTGTTGGTATCCGGAATATCGCGGACGCCGAGGGTGAAGGCAACCTTGTTATCAAAAAGGTCACTATGCCCGTAATTATACTTCGTCGCAGTATATCCCATTTTCCCCAGCATCGTGACCGCATCATCGGAATAAGCTCCGTGAGAAAGGGCCATGGACGCTTTTGCCAGGTCCGTGGACATGACGGACAGATCGGTATACAGCATTTCATCCCGATAGATGAAGCCGCAGTCGTCCATAATGATTTCCCTGAATCCGGGGTCCGGCGCGTCCGCCAGCGAAACCCGGGGAGCGAAGGCCCAAAGCAGCGCCACAGCCAGCAGCAGAACAACAGCAATCCCTTTTTTCATTTTCCTGAATCCTTTCCATTGGACTGCGGGGGAACATCACGCCCGGTTTTCTCCATTTTACCAAAAACGGATCCAAAATGGAACGGTGGGGACGGACCTTTGAAACGAAAGGGACGGTCCCCCTTTCGTTCCACCTTGTATTTTGGTACATTAGGGACTGTCCCCAATGTACCATTCATCTGGGACACGCTGCTGGTGTGCGGCCGCGACTCCGTAACCGCCCACGCCCTGGAGGCCTTCGACTATCCCTTCACCTCCCCCGGCGAGGAGGACTTCCGCTACCGGTGGCACGGAAATCAGCTCCATCTCTATCGCTATGTAGGAGCTTCCTATTTCCTGGAGCTCCCCTCCTGGATCGACGAGCTGGAAAACTATGCCTTCGAGGACCGCACAACCCTGGAGACGATCCGCTTCAACGGCCGCATCTCCCGGATTCCGGAGGGCGCGTTCTACAACTGCACGTCCCTGGAATACCTGATGCTGCCCGATTCCGTCACCTCCATCGGCGGCTATGCCTTCGGGGGCTGCAGGCATCTGGCGAAGCTCCTGATTCCCGCCAGCGTCAGCAGCATCGAGGACAGCGCCTTCCGGAATCTGGAGATCGCCACGATCTACGTCTATCCGGATTCCTACGCCCTCGCCTGGTGCCTGGAGCACGGATGGGGCCATACGGTCCTGCAGCCCATGACCGCCACCGTCAGCCTCATCCCCGAGGAGCTGGACTGGCTTTATCAGCCCTACTACACTCCGACCCATGTGCAGGGCGGCATCCCGCCCTACAGCGCCCGGTACACCTACTTCCTGAACGGCACCGCGCTGTCCACCTCCGAATGGTGGGAGAACCGCGACAACCGGGACAGCTTTCCCGGCTGGACCTTCTATCCCCAGGAGGAAGGGAGCTACACCGTGACCGTGGAGGTGAAGGACCTGCGCGGCGTGACCGTCACCGCCACCTCGGCGCCGGCCGGTTCCCACATCCCCACCGAGGAGGAGATCGCCGCCGTGCGCGAGGCACAGAAGCTGAAGCTCATCCACGACAAGCTGGTGCCGGTGCTGGAGGACGTGAAGGCGCCGTATCAGTCCCGGGGCGTGCATTATTACAAGTCCCTGGGGGACAGCTGGTCGGGATTCATGTGGGCCATGAGCATGCTGCAGCTGGATTTCTCCCAGATCAACACCTACGAAAATGAGATCAATTTCCTGATCAGCAACGCCCTGAAGGCGGCCGCCGCCGAATCGGAATCCACCGCGAACCCCATCAACCTCTGGGGCCCCCAGCTGGTGCTGGATAATGTCAACACCGTGACGGATCTGGCGCAGATGTCCTCGGCAGCGTTGATCCACGTTTTTGCAGGGAACATGGGGGACTGGCTGAAGGTCTCCGATCCCAGCCTGATGGAGAACATCATCTCGGACTTTACGGGAGGAATCATTGACATCAACACCGCCGCGGGACGGATCGCGAACATTCCCGGCGGGGCCGGGCACGGCAATATGACGGCCCTGAAGCAGCGGCTGCAAACCTACCGCAAGATCAACAAGTTCTCCGAGATCCTGAAGAGCATCAACATCGCCGGGATTGTGTGCAACGACGTAGCGGAGGCCTTCAATCAGATCGCGCTGCTGGAATGCATCAACTTTGACCAGCTGGAGGCCGTCGCCCGGGGATATCTCGCCGGCAAGGGGGTCATCCATGACGCGGGCGAAGCGCTGATAGAATTCTGCAGCGTCACGGAGGAGGCCCGGATCGCCCTGATTCTGTACGGGAAGGGTAAGCACCTGATACTGAATGTCATCACCGCTTCCATTGACTTCGGCGGCAACGCCGTCCTCGTCTTCAAGCTGACGGTGGGGGCGCTGGATGCCCTGACCGGGTCCACATCGCTCCCGAGAAAGTTCCAGGATATGAATTATGCCGTGAACAGCGCGGATGCCTGCTGGGCCTATTATCAGGAGAAGCGGACCGAATACAAGTGGAATCCCTCGCCGCGCAACGCCCGGCAGGTCCTGTACACCCTGAAGAACTACCACGAGTCCATCGCGCTGGCGGACAGCCTGTTCTATGATCTGGTAAACGGCGCCCAAACCCTTCCCTTCCACGAGCTGTATCTGGGCGACCCCGTGGTCCGCGCCGCCGCCCGGGCCTCCACCAACGCCGCGCAGCAGCACGCCAAGAGCGACGCGGTGGACGAGCTGCTGAATCTGCTGGACCGGGATCCGGATATCGTCGAGTCCCTGATCGACAGCAAAATCAACAACTATCTGCTGATCGAGGATCCGGACTGAAACGAAATGGGACGAAAATCTCACTGTTTAAAACGGCAGAGAGCATTGCTATTCCACCTTCTGTAAATACATATGGAAGATATCTGCGACCGCCATACTCCCCACTTGAGGTCGCAGATTGCGACCTCAAGTGCTCATATTCATCTTTCGTAAGTTGAAAGCAAAACGAATCGGGAAAACGCGCCGAGTTTCGTTTTGGTACATTAGGGACTGTCCCCAATGTACCACTTTCCCTCATGTATAGGCTTCCGCGTGGTCATACTCACCATATTCGCAGCCGATGTGGGTGGCTTCA
>CAZMFY010000052.1:0-12206 GCA_964565635.1 uncultured Oscillospiraceae bacterium | reverse complement strand
TCTGCGCCACCCGCGCGCGGCATACCAGATCTTTTACAAACAGCTCAGCATCCATTTCGTTTTTCCCCCTTGATTCTGTTCATATGATTCGCCGTTGTCCTCTATGCCATTTGCAGCTGCTGCATATTTCAGCTGCTGTTCATCCGCTGATTAAGCCTGCTGTAAACTCCGGGAAAGAAGTGATCAAGCGGATCTTTCCGTATCAGGTCTTCATAGCGGGCCCTGGCATCAGACAGCATAATCTGCCATTCTCCGGAATCAATAAATGGATTAAAGTCATTCGTCTTCTTCGCATTCTTTTCAAATGCGGCATTAAATACCGGATGTGCCCCCAACGTTATATCAACCCGAAAAGGCCGAAGTTTTTCAATCGTTTCCCTGTAGGCCTCTCTCCAGCCCGTGATTCCATGCTTTCCCATATATTCTGACGAAAGCGTATTAAGACCAAGTCCTCCATGCAGCGCCGCGGTATATCTTTCGCCTTTGTATTCGGTTTCAAAGAAATAGCACATCGTTCCGGGGGTGTGCCCCGGCGCAGCGATACATCTGATTTTTGAATCGCCCAATTCCACGATGTCCTCATCATCAAGAAGAACATCCGGATGGAAGTATTCATGATATGCTGCGCCATATTCCCTGTGCCAGAGAAGTTCCGTCTTTTCGGTCAGGAAGTCAGCATCGCCCCGTCCTACAAATGTTTTGCAGCCGTATTTTTCGACCAGTCTTCTTGTGGCCCCGATATGATCGTAGTGCATATGGGTATGCAGAATGTACTTTATATCATGGGGATCGAATCCGGCCTCGCGAATGGACTCCAGCAGCATGTACGCAGTCTGAGGGTATCCGGTGTCAAAAAGAATAAGACCGCTATGCGTGTCCAGGACATGCACCGCGACATCTTTATTGCCGACATACCAAAGATTATCGGTGATCTGAAATGGCTTCATTTCATATTCCCATGGACTGAAAATAATCGTTCCCATTTTTTCCTCCTGCTGAGAAAAGAGAATATGAAGCAGTGCTGCATTCACAACCTGTCTTTCATCTGTCAGAGTGAAGCAGCACTGGTGAACTTTTCTGTGATTCTTCAAGATAGGCTATTGTTTTCTGAATCAGTTCAGGATATTTTCCATATGGTTCAAAAGCCGGGACAAAAACGCACCATAAAGTCAGCGTCCGTTCGGGATCCGTATTCCGGCATTCATGATTTACGCCCTTGATCGCATGTACCATTCCGCCTTCAGGCACATGGTATTCCACGCCGTCAAGCACAGCCACGCCGGGAATATCAAAGATGATATACTCATCCGCATCAGGATGAATGTGGCTTTCAGAAACAGCCCCGGCAGGCACTGTCGTCCGGACCAGCCGTATGCGATGATCTCCGGTGGTTTCAGGAGAGACGATCAGCCGCACTTCGCGTACGAGCCCTCTTCCGAACTCCTCTGCCGGAAAGGATTTACAATCGTAGATAATAGGGTCCCACATAGATGGATCCTTTCTCCCCGGTAAATCCTCAGTTCTCCGGATCGATATCCGTTATCCTCTTCGCATAATAATCCACATTTCCTCGGATCACGATCTGGGGATTGATTCTGACCTCGCGTTTCGCAGGCGGTTTCCCGACAATGCAATCATACAGCGTCATCACTGAGAGAAATCCGATCTTGTAAGGATTCTGAAAGATAGATGCATTGATTACACTGCTCTGGATATATGGAACGAAATCTGTCAGAAGTTCCGTTCCAATGACAATAATATCGCTGCTTCGTCCGGCCTCCACCAGCTTATCACATACCGGGGTTGTAACAGCGGTGGAGCAATAGATTCCCTTTACATTCGGAATCTCTGCAAGAATCTGCTCTGTTAAAAAATATGCGATCTTTTCATTGTCGCTGTGTTCCATAAGTCTCACATCATAACCATATTGCTCACTCATCCGGAGGAAGCTCTTGTAGGTAAGCATATGATGTGGCTGGGTGCTTCCGAAACCCGTCAAAAACGCCACAAGATCTCCGTGTTGAAGCCCGCACATGGAGAACAGATCCGCCGCAATTGCGCCTGCTCTTGCATAATCCGCGCCAACACAAAAATCCACATCATCGAAGCCAAGCATATGATACAGCGTAGACGCATGGATCCCTTTTTCGCGAATCAGGGCGTTCAGATCGTTGGCCCGATTGGTATTGCAGGGGGTGAAAATCACTCCATCAAATCCCCGTTCCGCAAATGATGATATCTGCTCAAACAGTCGATCATCATAATTCTGTACATCAAGCATACAGTATTCAAGGCTTGCGTTAAAATCCTGCAATCTTGAGCAGGCATTTCGCGCACCCGCCGCAATCAGGTTCTGATACTCAGGAAACTTGTTGCGTAAAATCAGGCCTATCCTGATCTGCGGAGCTTTCAATCCCTGAGCAAGAAGATTTTTACGATAGCCCAGACGCTTTGCCGCTTCATGAACCGCGTTACGGGTCGTCTCACTAATACATGTCTTATTGTTCAGCGCACGGGTAACGGTTGATGCTGAAACTCCCAGTTCGTTGGCGATGTCATAGATCGTGATCCTTGAACGACTTGAAGGCATGGAATTCCTCCTATCGGGAATAAATCGGGATCATTATACTATGACAGGCCCTCCTGTTGCAACGAAAAGTTGCATTAATTGCAAACAAGGGGTTATTTCTTCTGATACTCTCTGTACCCAGGATTCAATAACCATTCAGGGTCTTTCCCGGATTGAAAATCTGCCACCATCCTGCACGCATGATCCATCATGGCGTCAAAGCATTCAAACGTCGCTCCGGCTACATGCGGCGTCATGATTACATTTTCAATATCATAAAAAATCTTTCCGGGAACGGGATTCCCACCTCCTTCATCTTCCACCACGTCTAATCCTGCCGCGGATAGCCTGCCGCTTTTCACAGCCGCCGCGAGCGCATCCGAGTCCACGGTCCCGCCGCGGGATGTATTAATCAACACCGCTCCTTCCTTCATTTTCTCAATGGCTTCCGCATTAATAATATGGCGGGTCTCAGGTTTTAATGCCAGATGTACGGAAACGATATCGGATTTTTCCAGCAGCTCGTCCAGTGAAACATATCTGATGCCATGAGCGGCCGCGAACTCGACATCCTCACAGATATCATAGGCCAGGAGTTCGCATCCGAACCCGGTCAGCATTTTAGCGACAGCTTTTCCAATGTTGCCAAACCCCAGAATGCCGATGGTCTTTCCGGAGAGCATCCCGGTGGCATAAATTGCTTCCCTGCGTCTTCCGGCGTGAATATACGCATTCATCTGCGGAATGCGGCGGCATGCGGAAAGCATCAGTGCCACAGTTAATTCCGCCACGCTTTGAGCGTTCACTCCCGGCATGAAAGTGACCGGAACCCCCGCCCTCGTGGCCGCATCCATGTCAATTCCGTCATAGCCTACGCCAAGGCGTACGATCATTTTTACTTCCGGGCACGCTCTGAATACTTCCTCGTTCCAGATTTCACCCCCCGCAAACACGTAGTTGTATCCCTTTACATTTTGAATAACGACTTTAGGGTCCCTTGATGAACGTATTTTCTCCTTTTCCCACACCGTCTCTATGCCAAGCTTGCGGAGATCCGCAATCCCCTGATCAAAGCTTTCATGATGGTCCGGCATGGTGATAATCCCTTTTTCCATTACCTGCCAAGCTCCTTCACAGTTTCACTCATATTCTGAAGCGCCGTCCTGCAGCCGGCGGCAATAAACATGTTTTCATTGCCCACGCTGATCATATCAACGCCCTTTTCCAGCCAGAGCCTGAGGCTGTCATGATCGTATGGACCGGTAGAAATTCCTATATATTTTCCGTCCGCATGAACTCTTCTGATCATATCATCGATACACGCCATCACATCAGGATGCTTCCAGTTGCGGTATTGGCCGAAGGAAGCCGCCAGGTCATTTGCGCCGATAATAAAAGCATCCACGCCGTCAACCTTCAGAATATTATCCAGGTCCTCCCAGGCTTTTCTGTGCTCCAGCTGAATGATCTTAAATACTGCCTGTTTGTTATTTAAAACATACTCCATCATATCTTCTCGGCCATAGCGGATGCAGGCACGGGGGCCAAAGCCGCGAACGCCGTCCGGCGGATAGCAGCATGCTTCAACCGCCCTCCTGACGTCTGAAGCAGATTGGGCACCCGGAAACACGATTCCTGTAGGCCCCATTTCCAGGATCGGTTTGACGATGATGGGATCTATATCGGCCACGCGAATGAACGTTGCAACGTCTGTGCCGGCTGCGCGTGTGGCGATCAGCGTGTTGTGAATATCTTTTTTATCCGCCTGTGAATGCTCTGTATCGATCCAAAGATAATCAAACCCTGCCCCTGCAATAAGTTCAATTGTCTGAAGATCCGTGTTAACAACATGGGTGCCGAAAAGAACCTTTCCATTTTTCAGCTTCTCGCGAACCAGGTTTGCCCGTTCCAGAACCGAAACCATAAAAGCACCTCCTCCTTTTTATGCGTCCTCGCCAAATATTTTTACAAGCGTTTTGCTTCCGCTGGCTTTATGGGATTCATAGTAATCCATGACTCGGTCGCCATATTCATAAAAATCGATTACGGAAGTGATGACAGGATCGATATTGACCTTTCCCTGATCGATCAGGTCAAGAAGGAGCTCGCAGCAGTTATATGACCCGCAGCGTCCCAGAAGCGTTATTTTATTGAAAACCACGTCATCCATATTCAGTCCGCTTATCGGACGGCTATAAAAGCTGACTGTGCTGAATGTGCCGGAAATTGAGGTCAGCTTCGCGATATTCTCTATAAACGAGGCTTCGCCCGATGTCTCCAGCACTACATCCGCGAGTTCCCCTCCGGTTATCTCGCGCAAAGTGTCATACAGGTCACTTTGGGTTGTGTCGATAATCTCATCCGCTCCAAGCCTGCGGGCAATATCGATCTTTGCTTTTTTCCTTGCCGCGACAATGATTCTCTTTGATCCGAAATAACGCGCGATCGGAATCGCGGTAAGACCGATGGGGCCTGAGCCCGTGATAAGCAGCGTTTTATCTTTCAGATCGATATCGCGAAGGCCGTTCATGGCTATGGATGCCGGCTCAAGCGTTGCAGCCTGCTGAAAAGTGATATGGTCCCCCATCTTCAGCGTATTCCGCTCGGGAAGAACGGAATATTCTGCCATTCCGCCGGGCCATGCATCTCCGACAGTTCCGACGGTTCTGCGGTATTTGCATTGCCAGCGGCGCCCGGCTCTGCAGTCAGGGCACTTTCCGCAGGTGATCTTGCCTTCATTGATGACCCGGTCCCCAACCTTAATAGAAGAGACGTTTTTTCCTACGGCGCAGACCCGCCCGGACCATTCGTGCCCCCACCGCAAAGGAAACTGGAGTTTTCCCTCCTTGGAAAAACTGGAAAAACCGTGGAAATTATCATAATCGGTGCCGCATATGCCACAGTAGGCCATTCTGATCAAAACCTGGTCGCTTTCAATTTCGGGAATTGGGACTTTTTCCAGACTCATTTTGCCGATGTCTTTCATCACAACGGCTAACATCGTATTATTGACGTTAATGATGACCAGCCCCTCTCAAAATTTACAGTTTTGCGCAATCGAGTGCACTAAAGTGATTCTATCACCTCCTGCCAAGAATGGCAATACTTTTTTAAATTGATTTTAATTTTCATCCAGCAAAGCAGTTTTCTTTTTTGTGGAAGTTGCTTAATGTCTTGTATTTTCAACGCTTCTCGCTGCATTTACCCTCCGTTTTTTCCCGCGGTCGATCGATAGAATGAAGTCAGCCCGGATGATGAGCAATAATTGAAAAAGAATTTCAAGCAAAAAATTATAAATAATTGTTGCATATTGCCTGAAGATGTGCTATCATAATTCATGAAAATGTTGCATAGATTGCATTGCAACATAAAAACCAAGACTCAACGACAACTAAAAAAAGGAGGGCACAAACGTGAGAAAAATCCTGTCGATCCTGTTGGCCGCGGCGCTTCTGCTGACTGCCTGCACCGTATTCGCCGAAGAATACGATCCGTCGGACAAGTATCTTGGCATCGTCTGCTATCCTTCTTCTAACACGACCATTGCCGTATGGATGACCGGTTTCCTCCAGACTGCGGAAGAGCTGGGCTACAAGCCCCTTTATATCGGCGGAGATACCACCGATGCCGCAACTATTGAGCAGATGATCGATTCTGTTATCGCACAGTACGATAACCTGGCCGGCGTAACCCTGTGCATTAACTCCGAGACCCGCTGGAACATGGCTAAGAAATTCTCTGATGCCGGAATTCCGATTGTGGGCGGGTGGGTACCCGTAACCAAGGAAGCCGCATCTTCCTACGGCGTCAATACGGATCTGCTGATTGGCTCCTACGGAATTGATTCTCATGCTTATGGTTATGAGGCCGGCAAGGTCATCGGTGCGGCCTGCAACGGTGAAGGCACTGTCGCTGTTACACAGTCCACATTCAACGACGGTGAAAACGGCGCGGCACAGGGCTTCCGTGATGGTATTGCCGAAAACTATCCGAACATGACCGTTCTGGATTCTGTGGTTGAATCCACCGACGTCACCCAGGGAACCGGCGTTGTTTCCTCGCTGCTGCAGGCCAATATCGGAACGCTGGTAGGCGCGTTCGGCACGACCGGCACTTCCGCTCAGACCTGGTCCGCTGCCGCGGAAGACCTTGGCTGGGATGGCTATGTAATCGGTATGGATGCTACAAGTGCTAACCTCGATATTCTTGAGGCAGGCGGTGTTTACGGCCTCGTTGCTCAGCCGATCTATGATCTGTGGGCTGATTGCGCGCGTCACCTGGATAAATACCTCCGCGGCGAAGAGGTTCAGTTCGATAACTGGAGTCCCGCTCCCGTTATCCTCGCCGATTCCGTTCCCGCATACCGTGAAATTCTTGGCGGCGTAGACGTTTATGTATCTCAGTTCAAATAATAAAGGATAGTCTGTCGGGTGGTACGGTGAAAACTGTGCCACCCTCTCTGTTTTTCCCCATGTCAGTTTTTGTCTGAAGGAGAATGCAAAATGAATGATGCTATCCTCGAAGTCAGGCATGTAACAAAAAGTTTCCCTGGGGTTCTGGCTCTAAAAGATGTTTCTTTTGATGTAAAAAAGGGGGAAGTGCTGGGACTGATCGGGGAAAACGGCGCCGGTAAATCCACTCTCCTGAAAATAATCAACGGGGTCTATGCTCACGGAACATATGAAGGCGAATTAATATACGATGGAAAGCCCCTTCATAACCGCAGCCCCTATGATGCACTTTCCCGCGGCATTGGATATGTCCCTCAGGAAATCAATGTAATGGACGACTTGACGGTTGCCGAAAACGTATTTGTCGGGCACCTGATGGGCGATGACCGGAAAAAGAAATCTTTCCGGATGAGCGCTCTGATGAAAAAATGCGAGGCTTTTCTGAAAAACAACAAATTCAATCTGAATCCAAAGGCTGCTGTCGGCGCTTTGTCAATCGGACAAAAGCAGCTTGTGATGGTGGCCAAAGCGATTACTTGGAATCCAAAGGTTCTTGTACTGGATGAGCCCACAACCGCGCTTTCCCAGTCTGATGTTGAGAACCTTTTTGATATTGTCCGCCATTTGCAGGCGAAAGGTACAAGCATCATTTTTGTCACGCACAAGCTGGAAGAAATCTTTCTTCTCACAGATCGCGTAACGATCCTGCGTGATGGCTGCGTAATCGATACATATAAACGCGAAGAATACGACAGAGCAAAGATCATCTCCGGTATGGTAGGCCGCGAGCTTTCACAGCTTTATCCCGAGCGCCATGTTGCCATCGGAGAAGAAGTGCTCCGTGTTGAACATATGACTGTGCCAGATCCGCATGTAATCGGGAAAAATCTGGTAACAGACGTTTCCTTCTCATTGCATCGCGGTGAACTGCTCGGTTTTGCCGGGCTTGTCGGCGCCGGACGTACTGAAACAATTTCAGCGCTGTTCGGCAGCTATAAGGACACGAAAGCCCAGGTGTTCCTGGAGGGCAAACCGGTTAAGATCCATTCCGAAGCCGACGCGATTGAGCATGGTATCAATATTCTGACGGAAGACAGGAAAAGCAATGGGCTTTTGCTGCTTAACGACATTAAATTCAACATTGTACTGAGCAATCTTAAAAAGGTTCAGAACTCGTTTAAACTGATCAGCAAAAAGAAAGAAAGCGAAACCTCTCAGGAATTTATGAACAAGCTGAGAATTAAAGCGCCGGGCATTTCCTCTATGGTTGCTAATCTGTCAGGCGGAAACCAGCAAAAGGTTGTACTGGCAAAAGCGCTTCATTCCTCTCCCAGAATCCTGCTGCTGGACGAGCCGACAAAAGGCATTGATGTAGGGTCCAAACAGGAAATCTATGAAATCATGAATGAACTGCTTGCCGAGGGGATTTCGATTATCATGATCTCTTCCGAGCTTCCGGAGCTCCTGGGAATGTGCGATCGGTTTATTGTAATGAGCCATGGAAAAATCGTCGGCGATATGAATCGTGGAGAAGCGACACCGGAAAAAATCATGTCGCTTTGCTTTGCTTAAGGGAGGACGGAAGTATGGAAAAACAGCAATCTTCTGCTCCGGCTTTGTCCAGGGGTTCAGGTAAACTCCTCAGGTTTATCCTTATTCCTGAAGTCACCTCCATTATTCCCGTGGTTTTGGTTGTGATGATTGCAAGCATGCTCAATCCGGTTTTCCTGCGTAAGGAAAACCTGTTAACCCTTGCAACGTCATTAATCGCGTCCTGGGGGCTTCTGGCGATCGGCCAGGCTTTCGTCATTATCTCCGGAGGGATTGATATCTCCCTGGGGACAACGCTTTCCTTCGGCGGAATGCTGTTTTGCTTCCTCGCACGAAATGGTTTTTCCCTTTGGCTTTGTATCTTAGCGGTTTTTGTGGTCTGCATCGCAATGTCGCTTCTCAATTCGTTATTGATCCTGAAATTCGATGTGACGCCATTTGTTGCGACGCTGAGTGTTCAGTATGTTGGCAAAGGATTGGCGAATGTCGTGAATTACGGTGCCGACATGTCAATATCCTATGGAACGAGGCCTGAGATTCAGCGCTTCTCGCAGATTATGAGTCAGAAAATCGGAGGCCTGAGTATCGGCGCAATCGTCTTTATCCTGATGATTTTCGTAGCCCAGTTCCTTCTCAAACGGACTTCCTTCGGTCGTAAAGTCTATGCCGTCGGCGACAGTCCCCGGGTCGCCAAAGTCGCCGGTATCCGTGTCTGGAAAGTCCGCACCATGTGTTTCGTGATTGCCGGAATCATGACCGCAATCGCTACGATCATCTGGGTCGGATACTATTCAGGCTGTACTCCGACACAGGGGAATCCATGGGTCTTTATCACTGTGAGTGCGGTAGCCATGGGCGGTATCAGCCTGAAGGGCGGAAGCGGTTCCATGTTCGGCCTGTTTTTCGGCGTGCTGCTGATGGGGCTGGTATATAATCTGATTACATTGTTGGGCGTCGACTCCAACTTCCAGAATGTGTTCATCGGCATTTTCCTCGCACTGGCGGTAGTTCTGGATGCCGTCCGAAGAGAAAAAACGCTAGGAAAAAATATATAAGGAGGTGCGGACAATGAAAAAGGAATCGATCAATCTGTTCTTTCGCCGAAGTGAGTTCCTCGTGTTCTGCATCCTCGTGGCTATCTGGGTTATTCTATCGTTAATTAACCCGAACTATTTTTCCGTCAATAATCTTTGCAACATTTTGAAAACCATGTCTGTGTACGGCATTATCGCTGTCGGACTGAGTTTTGTCATTATTCAGGGCGACTCGGACATATCCACCGGCGCCAGCGCGGGTTTCAGTGCGGTGCTGGGTACGGCGTTGATGCTGGAAACAGGCTGTTTGGGAATGCTCAACACGCAGAATGAGTGGCTCGGCGTTTCCCTGTGCGTAATCATCACCATGGCGTTCGGTGCCCTGATTGGCGCCGGTAACGCTTTCATGGTGGTTAAATTGAATATGCCTCCATTCATAGCAACGGTAGCGATGCAGTTTGTTCTGAACGGACTGAAGATGGTCATCACGAGCGGATCGTATGTTTATCCTTTGCCGAATACGCTGCTTCAATTTGTCAAGCTCGGCACGCCTTTGGTCGGCAAAAGTAAGATTTCGGTCGCTTTCTGGATTCTGCTTGGACTCCTGGCGGTGGCTTACTATATTTTGACATTTACCACGTTCGGGCGCAGTGTCTATGCGACCGGAAGCAACCGTTCCACCGCGCAGCTTTCCGGTATAAAAACCAATCTCGTACGATTCAGGAATTATATGACCCTTCATGCACTGGTTGCTTTTGTCGGAATTATGAATGCGGGCATGCTGAAACAGGGGAATCCGCAGATTGGGACAGACTGGCATCTGGTGATCATGGCCGCCTGTGCCATCGGTGGTATCAAATTCTCCGGAGGCGCAGGCAGTATGATTGGCCTTCTGATCGGTCTGCTTACCCTCTTCTCAATCATGAACGCAATTATTTATCTCGGTGCGAATACATTCCTGCAGGATGTTACAACCGGCTTTATCCTGATGATGATCGTCGTGTTTGACCGTCTGCAGTCCAAGCGGAAAATACGAGCTTGATATTCCGCCTGTCATCCATCGCGCTTATGTTAGCAATTCTCTTCACAGCGACGATATCCAATGGGGAGGAAACTGATGATGAAAAGAGTTGACATTGTCAAATACGAGGATTTTTGCCGCAACGTATGTATGCAGTATGGTTTTTCAGAAAATGTCGCGCGGGAAACCGCGCGGCTTCTCGTTAAAACAGATCGGTTCGGCATTTTTTCCCATGGAACCTACGGATTGCGAAAATACCTGAAAAAAGTACCAGCAGGCGGAATGTCGCCGGATACCGTTCCTGAGATTGTCCATGACGGAAAAGGGTTTGCTGTCATCGATGGTAGGAACGGAATGCCGATGTATATTGCGGAGCAGAGCGTACTGGTTGCAATGGAAAAAGCCGCCGAAACCGGCTGTGCATACGTAGGAGTCAGAAACAGTGGGCATTGCGGTGCATGCGGGGTTTATGCCGTTGAAGCAGCAGAAAAAGGGTTCTTTGCGATTTTTGCCAGTGTTTCTTCCAACTGTATGAGTATCCCCGGAGGGAAAGGAAAGTCCATTGGCAACTCCCCCTTCGCCTATGCTTTTCCTAACAGCCATGGTGATCCGGTTTTTATGGATATCGCCATGAGTCAGGTTGCCGGAACCAAAATCCGCATGGCTCGTGAAGCCGGAAAGCCGATCCCTTTAGGCTGGATCGTCGACAACGACGGTAATCCGACAACCGATTATTTCAGTCCCTATTCATTCCTGCCTATGGGCGGTCATAAAGGGTATTGCCTTTCTTTTATGGTTGAAGGGCTTGCGGCCATTCTGTCCGGAGGCGCAATCCTCAGCGCCCAGAAGCTATGGTCCGTGCCTGAAGCAGTGCCGGCCTTCAGCCATTTCTGCATCGTCATTGATGTGGATAAGATTATTGGATTGGATACCTTTTCGACCAGACTTGAGTCCGCGGGAAAGGAACTGCATGAAAGTCCCAAAGCTTCCGGCAGTGATAAAATCTGGCTTCCGGGTGAAATGGAATGGCAGCACTTCAAACAGTCCGAAAAGGTGCTTGACCTTCCGGATGACGTTTTTGCCGAGGTTGAAAAACTGGCCAAAGAAACCTGTCAGGATCTTAAAAGCTGCCTGATAAATGATGTTTTCTGACAGCATGGAACACTCTTATACCCCGGCGGCACCTGTATCCTCCGGATTTCAATCAGACGAAGTATAAGGACTATCTGAGCTTCTATCCGCCTCGTTCAGCAGCTCCGCTTTGTAGGACGGCAGGCCGCTACAGCCTTTCCGATAGACTATAATTTTGTCCAGTTCAGGAACGATCCGGTAAATGCGGAAAGGCTGATCCCGCAGCTGACGCTCGTCCACAACAGAAGAAACAGCCTCGGAAGCAGAGCCCTCTGTGTGGTCATACACCAGATAGGTGGTATCCATGTACCCGTGCTTTCCATCCGGGGCAGTAACTTCGTACCAGGAAGCGCTTGTCTTGGCGATCACCTGAACAGTCAGTGTGTTTTTGCAGGCTGCCAGCACCTTATAATTTCTACCAGGGCCGGAGCGCAGGTTCAGGGTGCCTT
>CAZMFY010000051.1:0-12262 GCA_964565635.1 uncultured Oscillospiraceae bacterium | reverse complement strand
CGAACAATGGGGACTGTACAAAACTACAACTGTCCGAAATCACGGGTACATTTTATTTGATGCTTCTATTATACCACGAAACCCGTTGATTTTAAAGGGATGGCGGGCATTTTGAGATGTTCTGAAATTGTTTTTGGTACCGCTGGTGTGGATGGGTTACCTGGACTTTTTCAGTGGTCTCGGACCGTCCCTCTGTTCCATTTACCAGACGGTATCCGGATCGAAGGCGGTATATTCCACGCCCGATTCCCGGAAGCCCGGCTCGATCTCCATCTCCCCGGCGCCGGCGGCCTCCCCTTCTTTGACAGCCCTGCTGACCGTCGTCTTGGACATCCCCGTGAGCCTCGCAATCTGGCCCATGGACAGGCCCTCCCGATAGAGCCGGCCGGCATACAGCTTCTGCGTCTTCGAATCGAACAACTGAAAACCGGCAGCCGTGTCACAGTCCGCGACGCGCTTCATGATCGCTTTGGCCTCATCGTCCCGGAGGCGCCAGTCGCAGTCCTCCTCATCCATGACCTTATCGTCATTCTGCTCCCGGAGGAACGCATCCAAAGCCTCCCGGCCGCCGAAAACATCCGTGGCAAACTGCGTATCGGTCACTTGGCCCGAGCCTTTGCCATAGGCCCGGAAGCTGCTCCAGCGATAGGTGCCCAGCTCATCCTCCAGGCCCGCCTTCATGGGATTCAGCAGAATATATCTCAGCACCGTCATATAATACTGAGTCGACTCCACCTTCTCCGTCCTGAAGCGGTCCTGAAACAGATGCCCCGCCCGCTCATGCCTCCGGTTATACCATACCGCATAGCGGGTGCCGATCCGCCGAAAGATCAGGTCGAGGGGCTCCTCCACGGGCTCGATCAGCAGATGAACATGGTTGGACATCAGCACAAAGGCATGGAGCCGGAAGCCGGAGATCTTCTTGCAGTCCGTCAGGACCGTCATGAAGCGCAGCCGATCCTCATCGTCCTCAAAAATATCCTGCCGGTTCACGCCTCTCAACATCGCGTGATAGATATTGGATCCGCTTAATTCTCTCGCTGTTCTCGCCATTTTTTCTTCTCCTTATGGAACGATAGGAACGTTTTTCTTATGTTCCTCTCCAGTGGAAAGGTTTTTTGTCAAATCATTACATGCATAATAACACATTTTCGCCGGTTTTGGAACGGAGGGATGGAACGGAGGGACGGTCCTTTTCGTTCCATTTTTGAAGAGAACGCATTGCGGAGCAGAACGTGGAACGGAGGGACGGTCCTTTTCGTTCCACTTTTTTGAAGAGAGCGCATTGCGGAGCAGAAGGACCGAGCCCAGCGGAACGGAGGGACGGTCCTTTTCGTTCCATTTTTGAAGCCATTTTTGAAGAAAACGCATTACGGAGCAGAAGGACCGAGCCCATGTTTTCATCCCGCTCTGCGAAAGTAATGATAGGGCTGGATCCGAAAAAACAACGGCCGGAGAAGCGTGCATCTCTCCGGCCATCGGCAGTTGTATTGCATTTAATTAACCGTGATTCTTTAGCGGGTGGAACGAAAAGGACCGTCCCTCCGTTCCGGAACGAAAAGGACCGTCCCTCCGTTCCAGATGGAACGAAAAGGACCGTCCCTCCGTTCCATTATTCGAGCACGACGGGGTAATTGTGCTCGGCGGCCCAATCGGCGGCGTAGCTGCCGGCCGGGGCGAGGATCGTAATATTGCTGCCGCTGAAGGCATCCGGCGCGATGGCGGTGACCGTCGCCGGGATCCTTACCGCTTCCACATTGATCAGATCCGCGAAGGCCTGGCTTTCGATGGCGGTCAGGCTCGCCGGCAGGTTCAGCACGTTCGTGAATTCCGACGGGTCAATGGGGCTCTCCGTCACCGTCAGCAGCTTCAGAACCTCCTGCTCGCTGTCCTGGCATCCGGGTCCCTCGGCCCGCACCCAGATCTGATAGATCCCCGGGCTCAGGGTTCCCGCCGCCACGGTATAGGAGGTTTCCTCCGTCCGGATCTCCTGTCCCAGGCCGATGACCGTATAACCGGTAGCCTGGTCCACCGCGTTCCAGGAAACCGTGACCGCTTCATCCTCCGTCACAGAGGAGGCGGACAGGGTCACCCGCGGAGCAGCCAGCACCGTCAGGTCCTCCCCGCTCTGGGCGACGGTCACCAACACGGTGTTGCTGCAGTCTGTCCAGGCGCCGTCCACCAGCGCGATGAAGCGGAACCGCAGATCTCCGGAATACCATGCCAGCAGGTCGGACGTGACATGGGTTATATAATCCCCGAGGCGGAAGGTCGCGCCCGGATGGTCAAGCTCGAACGCTGTATCCCAGTACTTGACATGCGTTCCGTATTCGTATTCGTCATAATATTGCTGTACAAAGACCTTCTCCGGCGCCTCCGCGGACAGGGTAAAGGTCACGTCGCGGATATCGTCATACTCGCTCTGCGTCGCGCCTGCGGTCAGCGGGCGGTTTTCGGGGTGATAGGGTTCAACCGTATAGAAAACATCCTTCCACAGCCAGTCACTGTGTACCCCGTCCGAAACGCCGATGCCCAGATCAAATGAGCCGCCGTCAAAGAAGAGGCTGGCCGGGATCACCACATCGCCGGGCAGATCGACTTCCGTGGTATAAATCGGGTATCCATAGTCGTTCCATACGCCGACATTATAGGAAACCGCTCCCTCCACCGGGTCAAAATGAACCACCACGTCCTCGCCGGGTACAATCGTCTCCGGCACCCCGGGCGCCCAGTCCGACGGAGGTGTCGGCTCGTGTACGATCAGGGTGACCGCATCCGCGTATCTGGACCACACGCCGTCGATCATGACCCGCACGGTGCATGCTGCGGCAGTATCGAGATTCAGCGTCACCGGGATTGTCGTGCTTTCCCCGTCGGCCTCATAGACCATTCTGTTTATTTCGGATTCAAATTTCAGCTCCACCAGGCTGACACCGGCAGTATCGACATTCACATAAAGCGTGTCGTTCGGATAACCTTCGACAGCGCTCCAGCTGACATCAGGCGCGTCCGGCCTGCTGGAGCCTTCCACGATAAACTCAAGGACGGTCTCGTTTCTTTCCAGATATTGCCCGCCATTCTGGGAAAACGTGAAAAGATAGGATCCGGGATCATCGAAGCATGATTCCGGAACCGTCACCGTCAGCAGGCCGTCTTCCGGAATCGCAACCCACGACTCTCCCTGTATCACATTTGATTCCGAATCTGTCAGGCGCCAGGAGGACCCGCTCATCGCCCGGGGATCCACCTGGATCTCAAAGACCGCATTCTCCCCGACCTGGATGGGGCTGTTGCTGGTAATCGTCGCAGGACCAAGCTGTCCGTAAACCTCCACGGTGATCTCCACCGGCTGGGACCAGACGCCGTTCACCCTTCCCCAGACCTGGGCCTTCATGAGTCCCGGTTCTTCATAGGGAATCGTTCCGGAGTCCCCTTCATCGGAAGGATCTGTCGGCATACCATATCCCCAGGTCGACTCATTCAGGAAAGGATCCCAGCCGTAGGAATGCACGGCGACAGCTTCAACGGTGCCGTCTCCGCTTGAGGCGGTAAAGTTCACAGATTCCCCGTCGGTGACCGACGAATTCTCCAGCGACACGGAAATCGTCGGCAGATCCCCGTCCGCCAGTGTAAAGTCCGCGGCGGAAACCAGCTCCAGCTCCTCAGGATCAATCCATTCGCCGGGATTGACATACAGCAGGACCTGATAATCTCCCGCCTTCAGGAAATTCGACCCGATCAGCGTGATTTCCCTGCTGCTGCCGGCATTCAGACGGAACTCATCCCACTGCACGGATTCCGCGGTATTCTCATCCACCGCATAAAAGATCTCCCAGTACAGGTCCACATCGGATCCGGCCGCAGGATTGGCAAAGCTCAGTGTCACGTCCTGGCCCCTGTCTCCATGGGCGGTGACGGAAACCGTCGGCAGATCCGCCTGCCCCACCACGGCCAGCCGGCCCGTGCTCTCCAGCAGGGCGATGGTGTCATCATCATAGACATACGTCACGTACTCACCGCCGGCGAGATAGGCATAGGCGTTATCGGTATCCGGGACCTTGACCGTATACCCTTTGATAAACAGCTCTCCGCCATCTCCGATCGTGCCATCGTCGCTGTTGGTGATATCCGCCAGATAGTGATAGCCGTCCCCCATGGTGACGATGTTCCACATATGGTTTCCGGCTCCGGTTCCGCCGGACATATATCCGGAAACGCTGATGACGGAGGTATTGGTAAAGTCGCTTTCATCGCACAGGAACTGGAAGGCCTTGGAATATCCCTCGCAGACCACCTTTGTGGTCTCATCCCCGTCGAAAACCCAGATCAGCTGCCAGGGGTCCCCGTAGGGCGGCGGATTGTCCACGGCATCACGATTATAGTCCACTGCGCCGCAGATATAGTTTTTGTAGGCATGCAGTTTCTGATAATCCGGCTTGTTTTTGTTGATTTCCACCACCTGCCGGGCGTTCTCCGCCGCAGTAGTCGCTGCGGTTCCGTAGGTGGTGTCCACCGTATATCCGCCTATGACATTGTTCGGGGAATAGTTTGCCGAAACCCGGAAGGATAATTTGAACGTGTTCGGAACATCCATATAATAATCCGTATTGTAACCCACTTTATACCCCATCCCGGGGATCTCGGCCCCTTTTGTTTTATCATACCAGTATAATTCATAGGGGCAGTCAGCCAGCAGGCTATCAATCACCAGACTGTAGTCAACTTTTGTTTTGTTATAAAAAGCCTCAGCTGCCTCAGCGGTAGGTTTCGTATCGCTCCCCAGGATGGCCGATACGCCCAGCTCCTGCGCCGTGTACTGAGTCTTCTCATCCCCGTACACATCGTCCCTCGAAAGCGTGAACACGGTGCTGGCCCGCTGGCCCGCAGCCACTTCCAGAATCAGCGGTTTCAGCGCGTCATACACATTGGCTTCCCTGCCCGTCAGCTGGCTGCGGGCTACCCCGCCTCCCCGACTTGCGTTCAGCGTCGTCTTTCCGGGCTTGGCGAAGGCGCCCTTCATGATCTGGCTGATATATCCGGAGGCGGCCTCCCGGTCCGAGATCTTCGCTTCCGGCGAGACCGAAACGGTCGTCACAGTTTCCACAACCGCCGGCTCCTCCGCAACTTCCTCCGCGAAGGCTCCGCAGGCCAGCATCAGGACCAGGATCATCCCCAGGCCCATCGCCGCCGCTTTTCCCATCTTCCGAATCCAGCTGCTCATGTTTTTCCTCCCGTAGAAAGGTTCGATTGTCAAAGCGTCAAGCACATATTATCATATTTGTACCTGCCATCTCAATACATTTTGGAACGGATGAGCAGTCTTTTTGGAACTGAGGGACGGTCCTTTTCGTTCCACCCGCGCAAAAATCTCCGGAACAGAGGGACGGTCCTTTTCGTTCCACCCGGAACGGAGGAACGATCCTCGTTCCATTCCATACTTGACATTTATCAAGTACCATCCAGAACGGAAACGGAGTAAACCAGGAACGGAGAAACGTCCCTTTCATTCCACTGCCGCTCCACATTCAGCAAGGCGAAAATGAACAGACCCATTTCTTCTCAACCCCGGATAATCTCCCCGGTTTCCGGATCGATTCTTTCCGCCTGATCCGGGGCAGAATCCTTCTGGCTTTTTCCCTTCGTCCGATTGATCTCGGCGATCTCATCCAGATGGTCAAGAATATACTGCTGCGCATTCTGATCATATAAAATGACCGTGTAGGGTCCCTTGTAGCCATCCCTCATTTCGACAGAGATGCCCAGAGCCAGCCCCTGATCCGTAGGCTTGCGCTTATGCGCGCCGGCAGTATCCGTATAGGATGTCAGGAACCCTTCCCTCTCCAGAAAGTCGGTGATACTTCTGTGGCTGAGCCTCCGCATGTGCTCGTCTTCCCGAAGAAAATTGAGCCGTTCCGCGATTGCGGTAACATGAATCGGCGATTCAAAAAACTGGAAGCGGCCGATCTGCTCCGGCGTCAGCGCAAAGGGGGGCTGCGGCCCCTTCGGAGTCTTTTTCAGCCCGCCCTTTTCAATGACCTGGCGCAGAACATCCGAAACATAGAAAAGGCAGCGGGAGATACGGACCTGATTAACGATATCCGATTCCGGCAGCATCTGATCCGTCAAGGGATTGATTCCGTTCGCCAGCTTGTCCAGATAGGATTTTGCGTGAATCATGATTTCCAGATCTGTGGCCATGAATGTCCCCCCTATGCATTTTTGTTTTGAACAGCATACCACAAGGAGCAGCCGGCGGCAATGGTTTTTTCAGTCCGGGCAGTCGGAATCCTGATGGAACGAAAAGGACCGTCCCTCCGTTCCCTCTGATGGAACGAAAAGGACCGTCCCTCCGTTCCACTGCTGATTCGCATTGACATCCGCAGTATGAAACGCTATACTTTCCTTAACAGCAAGGGAATAGCGTTATCATGGCGCAGTATGTTGCGGCATGACAGTTTCTCTGTGCATTCGTATGCCTCAGGGGCCTTTTCCCCTGCTGCGCAATAATAATCTTGGAGGGATGACTATGAGGAAACTTTTGGCTCTGATCCTGTCGACGCTGCTTTTGATGAGCTGCACCTGCATGGCTGCGGCGGAAAACATTGAATTTGTTCTGCCGGCCAACAGCAACGAAGTGGCCTATCCTGAGCTGGAAACCATGCCTGCCGTCAAAACCAAGACCATCGGCGACAACATCACGGTGACAGTCTCCGAGGCTGTGGACGAACTCAGGGCAAACTGGCGCGGCTATCAGGAGGAACCCGTTGTTCTGGAGCTGGATGAGAACAATCAGGCAACCTTCTCCAAGGCAGACCACAAGTACCAGCTGGGCACCCACTGGGTAAACTGGTCCTATACCTGGGATGAATTTATCGAAGGATATGGATACGATACGCCCGACAGCGAGATCGAAGTGCCCGAGGGCGGCTATATTTACACGGAAGAGCCCTCCATTGAGGTGGTCCGGGTCACCCCCACCGGCGAATACGAAAAGTGGGTTGACGAAGAAACGGGCGAAGAGTACTCCTATGAAATCATGGAAGTGGAAACCATCGCCACGTACTCCGCCGATACGGATAAAAGCACCATCAATGTGCCCGAAGGCTGCGAAATCTGGGAGAACAGCGGCGGCAAATACGTCCTGGCCCCCCACACGGAAGGTGCCCACGGCTACGGCAACTCGGCCTATACGCTCAAAAAGGGCGCCTTCACGGCCGTGTACAAGCGCAACGGTGATCTTCTGAACGTGACCAAAGATGAAACGGCCGACTATTTCCAGGTCGGCCGGGAGGGCGATGGCCACGTAGCGTGGAATCAGTATAAAAAGCAGTGGTATATCTCCTACGCGGAGGTTTCCTATCCCGAAGGGGAGCTGGCCAGCATCGGTGTTTCCTACCATACCAACGGCTCCGTCGATCATTATTATGTGACCTACCGTTTCGAAGATAACCAGTATTATGAAGTCGAGTTCAACCGCCATAACCAGCGCACCGGCGGCTACTACTGGCAGGAGGACGACGAGGGGAACACCATCCGCTCCGCCTATGCCATCTCACTGAAGAAGTGGAAGGATAACAAAACCGGAAAGCTGACCGACTCACAGGCGCTGAACTGGGGCCTGCTCAGCCCGACCGATGAACAGTTCCTCCATTCAGGACGTCAGCTCACCAGGTAACCTGGAACGAGGGGACGGTCCTTTTCGTTCCACTTTTGGAACGAGGGGACGGAACGAGGGGACGGTCCTTTTCGTTCCACTTTTGTTCCATCGAGAGGTATTGTTTCTCTTCGATCATGGGGTGTAACGGATAGAGACGTTGTTTCTCTTCGATCGAGGGTATAATGGATATGGACAGACCCTTTAGTTCCAGGTCTGGAACGAAAGGGACAGTCCCTCCCGTTCCACCCGCGCTGGAATCACAAATCACTAAGAACCATGCAACTGTTAAGGGCCGGAGAAGCGCATCCTTCTCCGGCCCTTGAACTTTGGGATTCATCCCCTCATCATATTCTGTGTCTCCCCCGGAACGGAGGGACCGGAACAGAGGGACGGTCCTTTTCGTTCCACCCGGAATTGGAACGGAGGGACGGTCCTTTTCGTTCCACCCGGAACGGAGGAACCGGAACGGAGGGACGGTCCTTTTCGTTCCACCCGGAACGGAGGAACGATCCTCGTTCCATTCCATACTTGACATTTATCAAGTACCATCCAGAACGGAAACGGAGTAAACCAGGAACGGAGAAACGTCCCTTTCATTCCACTGCCGCTCCACATTCAGCAAGGCGAAAATGAACAGACCCATTTCTTCTCAACCCCGGATAATCTCCCCGGTTTCCGGGTCGATTCTTTCCGCCTGATCCAGGCGGGATCAGCCTGATTTTTCCTCCTCATCTGATTGATCTCCGAAATCTGGTCCAGATGATGATCCAGGATGTACCGCTGCGCGTTCTGATCATACAAAATGACCGCGTAGGGTCCCTGGTAGCCTTCCCTCATTTTTCGGCAAAAGGGGGCTTCCAGGCTCTCCACTCATTTCAAACTCTGTTGGACAACAAAGCACCGTTGTGATATGATAATTCTAATCGCAAGCTATAAAAAAGGAAGGAAATCTCGGCACAAGTTCCATGATGGAACGAAAAGGACCGTCCCTCCGTTCCACTTCACCATTTTGGAGGAAAAAAGCATGAAAAAGCTGCTGATTGTATTGACCATGATGCTCGCCCTTGGGCTGGCCGCGATGGGATCCCCGGCCCTGGCAGAGGACGGAACCATTCCCGCGCCTACGTGCGTACTTCCGGAGGTGCTGCAGGCCGGGGAGGAGCTGACGGTCAGCGATGCCGAATGGATGATGCTCAATCAGGACGACTCCCTGGGCTTCACGATCATCGGAGAGGGCTATATCTGGTCACTTTATCGCCTCGCTGGAGGAGAATGGGACTACATTGCCCATGGTCAGCATTTGCTTTATGAAGACGAACTGTCCTTCACCATCGCCCCCGAATATCATGAATATATCGTATCCGGCTACGGGTTTGATGCGGGCTCCTATCTGATCGAGATGTCTCACTTCATCGTCGATGAGAATTATTCGCGGCTCGAAAGCGAAACCCGGGAATACAATCTGACCGTCACCGGATCCCGGCCGGCCGCGCCGACGGTTACCGTCAATCCGGGAACATTCTATATCGGCTCCAGTATCTGGTTCGACATCCAGGCGCCGGGGATGACGAAATACGCGGTGATGACCTATGATGAAAACGAAACCCCGGAGTATGTTTATCCCTATGAGGTATCGGATTCTTCGGGCACAGAACGGTACTGGGATTCGGCGCAGAATCCGGAATCCCATTACTACCGCGTCAGCGCCCTGGTGGACGGCCGCTGGAGCGGCTGGTCAGATATGATCACGCTGACCTGGGTCTCCCTGGGAACGCTTGAGCTGCATGAAGAGGATCTTACAATTTCCGGCACCAGCGCCGGAGCGCCCCTGGTCCTCACGGTGAACGGGGATATTCTTCCGAATCGTGATTATAGCAGGCATCTGCTTTGCAATTTATACCGGATCGAAGACGAAATCCGCACCAATGTAAAATCCTGGATTTATATCTATAGATCCGGTCTGGACGGCCAGTATCAGTATGTGCTGGATAAATACGGCCTGGATGCCGGCGACTATGTGCTGGAAGCGAAGCTGGAAGAATACCACTACATCTCCAGCGCGCAGCTGTCATGGAATTTCAGCGTGACCGGCAGCCGGCCCACCCCGCCGGAAAACCGGCTTCTGACGGAAAGCGCCCTGCTGTCCCAGCCTCATCAGATTCAGCTGGCGGCGGAGGGGATGGAAACCTATAGGGCGGAATATAAGGAGCCGGATGATTCCTGGTGGAACGAGGATTACGCCGTACAGAATCCGAAGATTTCCGACGGCTCCGCGGTTTATCAGACTTCCGTGAATTACGGCGTCCGGGAGATGTCCTACCGCTTCCGCGCAAAGATCGGCGGGCGCTGGTCGGATTATACGGACCCGGTGACGCTGACCTGGTCCACCGCCGGCACCGCGGATCCCATCAGCATTACCGCCCCCGCCCAGATCGCCGCCGGCGCGCCGCTGACGGTTTCTCTGGCAGAAGGTCAGAGCCTGGCAGCGGATGAAACGCTGCAGGTGAATGTCTATGATGAAGAAGGCTCCCTCTGGGAAAGCCGCGAGTATGCGGACCTGGCGGCGGATGAAACGCTGACCCTGGCCCCCTACGGCCTGGATCCCGGTCAATACAGGATTGAGGCCTTCCGCCGGAAAACGAATTATGAAAACAGCGAAACGGCGAATCTGACGCTGACCGTCACCGGATCCCGGCCGGCCCTTCCCGCCGTGTCTCCGGACCCCGCAGAAGTATATTCCGGGGAATACGCCGTATTCACGGTCACCGCTTCCGGCCTGGAATCGGTGGGATTCCAGGATCCCTATGAAGGTGAGGACACCGATATCTGGATGGCTGTCGGCGGCCGCGCCGTGATCAGGCTCAGGGCCTCATGGTCCCGCGAGCAGCTCTGCCGGGCCCTGGTGAACGGCCGCTGGACGGATGAGTTTAATCTGGTCATCGACGTGCAGGAGACTCCCGAGGAGGCCAAGCTGGCGGCTATCGTTCCGGATCTGGAGGGGAAAACCATTACGGTAGGCGAGGACTTCACCTTCGATGTGTCGGTGGATCCCCGGACGGAAACCTTTACCGTGGGCATCGTCCTGTTTGAGGAGACGGACGGCAGCTACAACCGCCTGCGGGAAATTGAATATGAAATGGTCACGGACGTGGTGAATGGGAAGGTGACCCTGCCCGCCAGCAAGTTCCCCGTCCCGGGCATGTATGCGCTGAATTTCAACGCCTATGCGGAAGGCTTCGACTCGGCCTGGACGGATGGATACGAAGTGCTTGCCGTGGACGCGGGCGGCGCGGCTCAGCCCGTAAGCGCCACCGTGACGCCTCAGGCCGGGGAGAACTGGCAGATCAATCAGGATCTGCCCGTGATGATAGAGGCCCAGGGGGCCTCTCGGGTCGCACTGAAGGTGATCCATAAGGAATCTGAGACAGCCACATGGTCCAATGTGGTCTACTTTGATGACGCCATCTCCCTTACGGACGGGCAGGCGCAGGTGGTCGTGGACGGATATGATATGGATGCCGGGTACTACTCCTTCTATGTCATGACCTGCGCGGACGGCCACTGGTCTCAGTGGCAGGCGGCAGCCACCTTCCAGGTCAACGCGCCTGAAAGTGGCATGGCGCAGCTGCCCGCCCTCGAAATCACGGAATATCCGGACCTCATCACCTGCGGGGAGCCCTTCACCGTTCGCTGGTCCGCCAGCGCAGGCGCGGAAAAATATGTGGTTTTCTACAGGATCAGCGACAGCAGCCTGCTCGCCGGGACGGTGACCGTAAGCGGGGATCAGACTGAGGCCACCCTGACCGTGCCTCATGTGGACGACGTGATCGTGAGCTATGACAGATGCAGCCTGTATGTCCACGCCATCGCGGCCGGCATGGAGCAGGCCGATTCGGACTGGGTCTACGTGGACGTGATCGACAGCGTGAAGCCCACGCTGAGCCCCGGGAGCCTGTCCGTCGGGCTGAACGAGCACGCGAATCTGACGGTCAGCGGCCTGCGGGCCAACGAGCTGCGGATCCGCATCAATGGGGCGGACCGGGGCTATATGGATTACAATGCCGGAAATCTGGCGCTTTCCTTCAGCGAGGCGGGAAGCTATCAGGTTCAGGTTTCCGTGCGCTACTGCCCCGGAACATACCGCTACGGCCTCTGGTCCGGCTGGAGCGATCCGGTTACCGTGACCGTCGCCGATGAATGGCCGGCCGCGCCGACGCTGACCCTGCCGGATGATACCATCACGATCGGGGACGAAGCCTTCCGGGGAACCGACAGCACCTATGTGATCATCAACAGCGGCTGCACCGCCATCGGGAACCTGGCCTTCGCGAACTGCCCGAACCTGACCCTGGTCACGATCCCGGCCTCGGTGACGAGCATCTCCGGCAATCCCTTCGCCGGCTGCGGAACGGTGGTCATCGTGACCCCCGAAGGCAGCGCCGCGGACCAGTTCGCCGCCCAGTATGGCTTCCCCACCCAAAGATAATGGAACGGAGGGACGGTCCTTTTCGTTCCACTTTCACCTTGCTTTGGAACGGAGGGACGGTCCTCAATGGCATTTAGCCAAATAACTTAACAGGCAAGCCGGAGATGTAGGAAAATCAA
>CAZMFY010000050.1:0-12319 GCA_964565635.1 uncultured Oscillospiraceae bacterium | reverse complement strand
TCCGGGATCAGTTCCAGATCGCCGTGATGCTGATCGAGCATGACATGAACCTGGTGATGGGGATCTGCGAGGGCATCTGCGTACTGAATTACGGGAGGATCATTGCCAAGGGGACCGCGGAGGAGATCCAGCGGAACCCGGTGGTCATTGAAGCCTATCTGGGCAAGCATGAGAACCGGGAGACGGCGGAGGAAAAAGAGGCGAAGGAGGCGCGGGAAGCATGAGCATGCTGGAGATTCAGGATATCCATGTGTTCTACGGCGCGATCCATGCCATCAAGGGCGTTTCCTTTGAGGTCAATGAGCACGAGATCGTCACCCTCATCGGGGCAAACGGCGCGGGAAAATCCACCGTGCTGAACACGGTGGCGGGTCTGCTGAAGCCCCGGAGCGGACAGATTCTGTTTGAAGGGAAAAATATCACCGGGACCCCGGCCAGCCGGATGCCGGGGCTGGGGATGGCCCTGTGTCCGGAAGGCCGGCGGATTTTTCAGCAGATGACGGTGCGGGAGAACCTGGAAATGGGCGGATATTCCCGCCCCGCGGCGGAGATCGGCCCCTCCATTGAGGACGCGTTCCAGCGCTTTCCCCGGCTGAAGGAGCGGGAAAAACAGGTGGCGGGCACCCTGTCCGGGGGAGAGCAGCAGATGCTGGCCATGGCCAGGGCGCTGATGAGCAAGCCCAAACTGATGATGCTGGACGAGCCTTCCATGGGACTGGCGCCGATCCTGGTGGAGCAGATCTTTGATATTATCCGGGAGCTGCACGCCGCGGGGACCACCATTCTGCTGGTGGAGCAGAACGCGCAGATGGCCCTGTCCGTGGCGGACCGGGCCTATGTACTGGAGACCGGAACCATCGCCATGAGCGGGGAGGCGAAGGCCCTGCTGGCGGACGATAATGTGCGCAAGGCGTACCTGGGCAGTTAATGGGACGAAAAAAAGGCCGCCGGCATGCTGTGCCGGCGGCTGTTTTTTATGCGCATCCGCAAAGAACCGGGAGCTCCGATTTTTGCGCGGGCGCTGAGGAGAACCGCGAAGGGTTATTTCTTCAGGGAAAGAACCAGATCCGCTCCAAAGTCCACGGTAATCAGCGCCATGACGGTGCCCCAGAACGGGTGTCCGCCCTTCCAGAGAAGGAAGGTCAAAACGGCTACCAGGGCTGTCAGAATCAGGGCGATCACCGGCGAGATGCCGTTGGCGTTGCTTTTCATCGATGCTCCCTCCTTATTTCATGGCCTTTTGCTTTTTCGCGATCGCCTGCTGCTGGAAGAAACCGCCGATGATCTTTCCCAGCCCCTTGCAGAAAGCGATGCCGTGACCGTTTACGATATCCAGGATGCCGTCGCACATGCGCTGGCTGACCAGGCCGCCCATCATCTTGCCGATGGCCCGAATGGGCTCGTTATAGATAAAGATAATGTTCAGGTTGGGCTCGCCTTTTTCGATGGACTTGTTCAGCAGGCTGTCCATCACCTTCCAGATCAGCCGGGCCTTCAGGCTCTTGGCATAATACAGCTGAGCGATGGCGTCGTTGGGCTGGATGGTGCCGGCCCAGGTGCCGTTGGGAATGGGGCTGCCCAGCAGGGCTTCGAACTCCGCATCGGAAACGGCCTTGATGTCCGCCCGGAAGTAGGAAGGAAGCTTTTCCGCGGACTCGGAGGTGGCGGCGGCGCCTTTCACGTTGATTGCAGCGGTCAGGCGAATATCCTCGGCGGAAGCGCCGATCTGGATCTCCCATGCGCCGCCTTCCACTTCAAAGCGGCCGGTGCGGGTATTCCAGTACCGGAAGGCCTTGTCGTCCAGCTCGATGGTGACGGTTTTGCTTTCTCCGGCCTTCAGGAAGACCTTGGCGAAGCCCTTCAGCTCCCGCACGGGGCGGTATACACCGGGATTCACCGCATGGACATACAGCTGGGCGACTTCCGCTCCGTCAACCTTTCCGGTGTTGGTCAGGGTGAAGGTGGCTTTTCCTTCGTCCGCCTTCAGGTCGGAGTACTGGAAGGTGGTGTAGCTGAGGCCGTATCCGAAGGGGAAGAGCACGGGAACCTTCGCGGAGCTGTAATACCGGTATCCGACGTAAAGCCCCTCCCGATATTCCACGGAACGCTGCTTCGCGGGGAAATAGGGGGCGGAGGAGCAGTCTTCATAGGCCAGGGGATAGCTTTCGTTCAGCTTGCCGGAAGGATTGACCTCTCCCAGCAGGGTCCGGAGCATGGCCTTGGCGCCAGCCTGACCGGACAGATAGCCGTGGATCAGGGCCTTGCACTGATCCAGCCAGGGCATTTCGATGGCGGAGCCGGCGCTCATGACGACGACCACGTTGGGGTTTGCGTCATGCACTGCCTTCAGAAGCTGCACCTGGCATTCGGGCAGCTTCATATGGGCCCGGTCCAGTCCCTCGGACTCGGAAATTTCATCCAGCCCCAGCCAGAGCAGAACGATGTCCGCCTGCTTTGCCAGATCGGCGGCCTTCTGCGCCATGGCGGCATCGGGGGCGCCGTGGCGGGGATAACCGGGCTCGAAGCCCACCACATTCAGATCGAATCCGCCGATGACATCCATGGTGTGATCCAGCTTCGTGCAGTTGACCACGGAGGAGCCGGCGCCCTGATAGCGGGCCTTCTGAGCGAATTCACCGATCACGGCCACCTTCGCGCCCTTCCGCAGGGGCAGGATATGGTCTTCGTTCTTCAGCAGGACGATGGACTGCTCGGAGCATTTCTGCGCGAAGGCGTGATGGGCTTCCACATCGAAGGACTTGCCCTTCAGCTGATCTGTGGCGGCGCGGACAGCCAGCACCACGTCCAGCAGTTCGTCCACCCGGACATTGATCTCTTCCTCGGAGATGCGGCCCTCATAGATGGCCTGCTTCAGCTGCTCGGGGCTGTCTCCGCCGGTGCCGGGCATTTCCAGATGGGAACCGGCCCGTACCCCGTCGGTAAAATCGTTGCAGGCGCCCCAGTCGGAGACGACGAAGCCGTCGAAGCCCCATTCGTCCCGCAGAATCTCCTGCAGGAGATGGGCGTTTTCGTTGGCGTAGGTGCCGTTTACCATGTTATAGGAGGACATGATGGACTTCGGATGCCCTTCCTTCACCGCGATTTCGAAATTAGTCAGATAGATCTCCCGAAGGGTCCGCTCATCCATGACGGAATTGGATGCCATGCGGCGCAGCTCGGTATTGTTGGCGGCGAAGTGCTTGGGGCAGGCGCTGGTCCCGTTAGCCTGAATGCCGCGAATATAGCCTGCGGCCATCTTGCCGGCCAGATAGGGATCCTCGGAGAAATACTCAAAGTTCCGGCCGCATAGAGGGCTGCGCTTGATGTTCAGGCCGGGGCCCAGCAGGACGGACACGTCCTGACAGGCGGCCTCTTCGCCCAGCAGCTTGCCCATTTCCTCGCCCAGAGCGGGATCCCAGGAATTGGCCATGGTGGCGGCGGTGGGAAAGCAGGTGGCGGGCACGGAGCCGTTCAGCCCCAGCTGATCTCCGGCGCCTTCCTGCTTCCGGATGCCGTGAGGACCGTCGGACAGAGTGACGGATTCCACCCCCAGCCGCTGTACGCTCATGGTCTGCCAGAAGTCCTTACCGGAGAGCAGGTAACATTTTTCGTCCAGGGTCATCTGCTCAATGATGGATTCGTGTTTCAGCATGATGTCCTCCTTAAAGTCTAAATGGAAAATGCCGGGGTGGCCGAAAGGGGCCGGCCCCGGCCAGACTGTTTCTCTTAAATGGCTGTGCGGCCGTTCGCCTTGCGCAGGGCGTTGAGCTCGGCCTTGATTTCCGCATCCTTTTTCGCGGCGGCGGGATCGGCCAGGCGCTTCGTTTCCGCGGCGGCGGCTTCCGCCTGGCGCTTCAGTTCCGCCTGATAGGCTTCCTCGCCCTCCTCGGCGCGAATCTTGTCTTCCGCGGAGACGTAGGGACGGCCTTCCGCCAGCGCGGCGGCCTTCTGGTCGACGATGATGGCTTCATGGTCATATTTGCCGAACTTTTCCACACCCATGAAGATGAAGATCAGGAAAATGATCAGGTAGCAGATGGATTCCACCCCGATGAACACCCAGGGCATGGCGCCGCGGATGGCTTCGGAGGAAATGTTGTCGGCGGCGTACCCTACATTGGAAAGGACGATGTTCAGGATGCCGGTGGCCACGCCGGTCATGCCCGCCAGGATGGAGCCGTAAACCGTCATGGTGAGACCGTCGGTGCGCTTGCCGTGAACCGCTTCCTGATGATCCAGCACGTCCGCCAGCAGCGCCATGGACAGGTACATGGCCGGGGTGGAACCCAGGGCCTTCAGGATGAAGGAGACATACACCAGCACAAGATTGGAGGGAGCGAGCAGGCCCAGGAAACCGCCTACAGTCGCCAGGATGGCGCCGCAGAAAATGGCCTTCCCCTTGCCGATTTTGTTGGCCAGGATGGGAGCCGCCACCATGCCGATGGCGGTGGGAATGGCGCCGATGATGGCCAGGAAGCCGGAAATATTACCGCCGTTGGCGATGGTATAGATGCCGTCCGCGTTGGGGAACATGGCCTGGCAGAAGTAGAGCTGGCTGACGTTTTTCGCCATGCCGCCCAGCTGATAGCAGAAGAAGAACACCATCATGATGATCCAGAACTTATCGCCGAAGCAGATCTTCGCCTGCTGGCCGATGGGCAGGGCCTTGGCGGGAGCGGCTTCAGCGCCCTGGTTCATGGATTCCTCCGTGACCCGCTCCCGGGTGAACATGAACTCGATCAGGGCACCGATGACGGTGATGGCGGTCAGGGCAATGACGAAAATCTTCCAGTGATTATAGGAGGCTACCGCGTCATAGAGCACTACGCCGTTAAGGGCATACTCGCCGCTCTCCAGCAGCACCGCGCCTTCCGGAAGGTTCGTAGTCTGCGGCACGAACAGCAGACTCAGGAAGAAGGGCATGACCATGGTACTGGCACCCATGGCCGCCAGGGCTGTGGCGTTGGAAAGCGTAGCCAGCAGCGTCCTGTCCTTGCTGTTCCGGGTAGACAGATTAACAAGGCCCGCATGGGGGGTATAATACATAGGATAGGCAATGGCAAACCAGAGATTGTATCCGATGGCGATGCAGACCAGCGCCAGCGACTGCCCCTGGGGATTGATGGTATCCGTGGCCAGGGGTGAGATGACAAAGAGCACCAGCAGCGCCAGGAAGCTGATCGGCACCGAGAACAGCAGCAGCGGCCTGGCCTTGCCGGCCCGGGATTTGCTGTTGTCCATCAGACGGCCGACAATGATGTTGCCGATCACGACAAAGATGACAGAAATCACGGGGAGCCATTTAAAGAAATCGCTGGCCCAGGAGTTGATGTTCAGCACATCCGTCATATACTTGTTGAAATAATTCGCCAGGACGGAGTTGGCCATCAGCGCCAGGGTGGGGCCGAGCAGGTAACCCATAATTCCTTCGGGGAAAAGGGTTACGTTGGATTTCTTGATCAAGCTGGGCAATTTGTCGATAAAGCTGGTCTTGCCTGTTTTGGACATGCGGGTCATCCTTTCTGTCATTATTCATTTTGCAACCTGAACTACGGCAAAAGCTGGTATGCCGTAAACCCATTCCAATGAAGTATATTCGGGAAGATGGGCAATTGTCAACCGATTTGAAAGAATTTCATAAGGTCAGTTGAACCCGAAAATCTTCTGCGCGATTTTATAGCCTGTGACGGCGACACTGCGGCCGAACCGACCCGGAAGATGCAGCAGACGACCCAGCAGACGATGGCGCAGCAGCTGATAAAGCTTGGGATTATGCTGATTCAGGTAATTCCAGAGCTCTTCCTTCTTTTTCAGGTTCTCCGGGGTATCGCTCTTCAGGAGCAGCACGGAGGAAACGGTGGTGACGATTTCCAGATAATTGATCAGATAGGCCTGGCGGTGCCGGTTGGGGACGGTCAGGGGGTCGAAGGCGGAGATCAGAAGCCGGTTGACCAGCAGCGCCTGGTCGATGCGGCGAATCATGACCTGCTCCTGCACGGACTGATCCTCCCGTCCGATGAAATAGTGATAGAAATCCACATCCAGATAGTAGATCCTTTCCACGTTTTTCAGCGGCACATAGACATACAGCTCATCCACGTAAAAGGTGTGCCGCGGCAGCTCCAGCCCGCAGTCCCGCAGCAGCTGGGTCCGGTAGATGACGGAATGCATCAGCATATACTGCCCCTTGCGGAAGTGCCGGGCCTCGTCCCAGCCGAAGACCCGCCCTTCCGGCAGCGCGTGGTGATAGGACATGACATGCTTGTGAGCCGCGCCGGCCTTGTCATAGATGAAGTTGCTGACCAGCAGATCCAGCGGTTCGGCCTGAAAGGTCCGAAGGGTATCCAGCACTTTCGGCAGCGCCTCCGCATCCGCCCAGTCATCGCTGTCCACCACCTTGAAATAAAGCCCGGCTGCGTGCTGCAGGCCTGCCATCACCGCGGCGCCGTGGCCGCCGTTCTCCTGATGAATCGCCCGGACGATGCCCGGGTATTTCCGCTGGAATTCGTCCGCGATGGCGGCGGTATTGTCTTTGGAGCCGTCATTGACGATGAGAATTTCCACCTCGTCTCCGCCGGGAAGCAGGGATTCTACCGCGTGTGCCAGATAATCCTGGGAGTTGTAGCTGGGAATGGCAATGCTGAGCAGCTTCATGGAAGCGCACCTCCGTCTTTTCTCTGGATAGGGAAATTGTATACCGAAAGCGGCGGTGTTTCAAGCGCAAAAGCAGGAAAAGAAACAAAATTGTAATAAAATCGTATTTAAATGGGCATAAAATCTTGACAGATCTTTCCTGGCTGGATAAAATATCGTTGTCTTCCTGTGTTCATATTGGATATTCCGCGGTTCATGGGAGGGTATGACCATCTCCTGGATTTTCAGGGAAGGGGGCAGGGACCCCGAAAGGGATCCCAAGGAAATATGAAGAGAAGGCTTTGGATCATCGCGCTGGCGGCTTTGATGCTGCTTGGGCTGACGTCGGGGATGGCGGCGGCGGAGAGCACTGTGCCCAATCCGCTGAAGGTGAGCATGGCGCTGGAAACGAATAAGTTCACCGAGCCGAAGGAAATCACTGTATCCATCTCCGTTACGAACGTAGGGGAAGGGGATCTGCCCGGTCCGGTGACGCTGTATTATCCGGACGGAAAGCAGGTAGAGGAATTCGGCTCTCCCACCCTGAGCGTCGGGACCACGAAGAGCTGGAGCGGAAAATGGAAGGTGACCCAGGCGGAGCTGGATGCCGGGAAGATCACCTTTAAGATCCGGTATTCTGTTTATGATGAAAACGGAGAGCTGAAGTATACCGGCAAGCAGTACACCAAAAAGATCATTTATTCTGGGGCTGCTCCGGAGCTGAAAGTGACCAGGGAGATTAAGCCCACGACGGCCCAGAAGGACCAGGAGGTCACCGTTACCTACGAGATTGAAAATTCCGGACCCGTGGATGTGACCGGGGTGACAATCAAGGAAAACAGCAGCATCGCCAGCAAAACAGCCAGCCTGGATAAGATTGCCGTCGGGGAGAAGGCGACCCACACCTTTACCGCGAAGATGGGAAAGAAGGACATGACCTCCGCCGCGACGATTTCCTACAAGGCGGGCGGAAAGAGCTATTCCCAGAAAGTGGAAGCGGCCACAATCAAGTACGGAGTGGTGAACCTGAGCGCGACGCTGACCGCGGACAAGAAGGGCGGCGCCCCCGGAGACACGGTGAAGCTGACCCTGAAGCTGAAAAACTCCGGTACGGTGGATTTTACGAACGTAACGGTTACGGATGAAACCCTGGGTCAGGTCTTCAGCGATGTGACGGTCAAGGCCAAGGAAACCGTGACGCTGGAGAAAGAGCTGGTCATTACCGAAACCCAGGATATCCAGTTTACCGTGAAGGCCGATGACGATACCGGAGAACCGGTAGAAACGGCTACGGGGCGGGTGAATGTGATCGCGACCGATCCGACCCAGCAGATCCTGCTGAGCCTGGAGGCGAAGGCGGACCGGGATGTGGTCTATGATATTCCTGGGAACGTGCATTTTACGATTACCGTACGGAACGAAAGCGCCGTTGACGTATCCAAGATTACCATTCGTGCCGTGGATACGGTCATCAACTCCTTCGATTCCATTCCGGCCGGGGAGAGCCGCACCTTTACCCGGGAAATGGCGATCAGCATGCCGGGGACATTCCAGTTCACGGCCCGCTGCCAGGATCAGCTGTCCCAGACGCTGACCTTTACCAGCAACCCGCTGCAGATTTCCCGGCAGCAGCCTACGCCTGAACCCACGGAAGCGCCGATCGTTACCCCGCCGGCGCCTCAGTATCAGACGGTGCCGGAAACCTACGAAGAGCTGTCCGACAGCCAGAAGCTGCCGGAATGGACGGAGCAGCTGGTGTCCGTGGCGAATCCGGCCCGGTTTATCCTGGGCGGCATCACGGCCCTGCTGGTGATTCTGCTGCTGATCGGCGGGATTCGCAGAGCGGCGGCGAAGAACCAGTCCAATAAGGCCATGGACCATCTGGACGGCGCAAACTATCGGGATTACGGGACCCAGCCGAAGCGGAACCGCCGCAGCGAGATTCAGCCTTCCAGCGACGAGGCGGCAAAGCCCGATCCGCAGGAACGGGCGAAGGAAGCCGAGGAGGCGGAGAATACCGCCCACGACAGCGAACTGATGGCGGAAACCCTCCGGCGGCTGTACAATAACGAGGAAAAGCCTGCCGCGGACGATTCTCAGGAAACGAAGAGAATACCGGCAGTGGAAGCGGAGGAGACCGTTCAGACCCAGGTTCAGAGTGCGGCGGAGGCAGCGCATCGCCGCAGGAACAAGTAAAGAAATCACGGAAAGAGACCGATTGCAGCCGCTCCGGGGATCCCGGGGCGGCTTTTGCGCGCCGTTCGGCTCTTGCGCGAAAGGTGGATCCGGTGATATACTAACCTGTATTGTTTTGCCCGCCTGGGGGTAAGTTTCGGAACAGTACGGACAGGGAAAAAGATGTTTGAATTTGTGAAGAGAATTCTTGGAACCAGCAACGATGCTCAGCTGAAGAAGCTGAAGAAAACCGTGGACGCGGTCAATGGGCTGGCAGATGAATACCGGAAGCTGACGGATGATCAGCTGCGGGCAAAGACGGAGGAGTTTAAGCGCCGGCTGCAGGGGGGAGAGACGGAGGATGAGATCCTGCCGGAAGCCTTTGCTACGGTGCGGGAAGCGGCGGACCGGGTGCTGGGCATGCGGCCGTACGATGTTCAGGTGCTGGGCGGCATCGTGCTGCATCAGGGCCGCATCGCGGAGATGAAGACCGGTGAAGGAAAGACCCTGGTGTCTACCATGCCCGCGTATCTGAACGCGCTGCGGGGCGAAGGCGTGCATATCGTGACGGTGAACGACTATCTGGCCCGCCGGGACTCGGAATGGATGGGCAAGGTGCACCGCTTCCTGGGGCTGAGCGTGGGCCTGATCGTCCATGATCTGGACAGTGATGAGCGCAGGGAAGCCTATGCCTGCGACATCACATACGGCACCAACAACGAGCTGGGGTTCGACTACCTGCGGGACAACATGGTGATCCGGCAGAACAACCTGGTGCAGCGGGGACATCACTTTGCCATCGTGGATGAAGTGGACTCCATCCTGATCGACGAGGCCAGAACGCCCCTGATCATTTCCGGACCCGGGGAAAAGAGCACGGAGATGTACGATCGGGTGGACGCGGTGGTGCGGAACCTGAAGCCCGAAATTCATTATGAGCTGGAGGAAAAGAAAAAGGCCGTTACCCTGACGGACGAAGGCGCCCGGCGGGTGGAGCAGGCCTTTGGGGTGGAAAACCTCAACGATCCCGAAAACAGCGACCTGAACCATTACGTCAACTGCGCCCTGCGGGCGAATGTGATCATGAAGCGGGACGTGGATTACGTGGTCCAGAACGGGCAGGTCATCATCGTGGACGAGTTCACCGGCCGCCTGATGATCGGCCGGCGGTACTCCGAGGGGTTGCATCAGGCCATTGAGGCCAAAGAGCATGTTAAGGTGGAGCGGGAGAGCAAGACCCTGGCCACCATCACCTTCCAGAACTACTTCCGGATGTATCAGAAGCTGTCCGGCATGACGGGCACGGCCAAGACGGAGGAAGCGGAATTCCAGGGAATCTACGCCCTGGACGTGGTGGAGATCCCCACCAACCGGCCCAACATCCGCCAGGACCTGGAGGACGTGGTTTATAAAAACAAGCAGGCCAAATACAACGCGGTAATTGACTCCATCCTGGAGCATCACGCCACGGGTCAGCCCCTGCTGGTAGGTACCATCAGCGTGGAGATTTCCGAGCTGCTCAGCGAGATGCTGCGCCGGAAGGGCGTGGCCCACGAGGTGCTGAATGCCAAGAACCACGCCCGGGAAGCGGAAATCGTAGCCCAGGCCGGCCGGCTGAACGCGGTGACCATCGCCACCAACATGGCGGGCCGCGGCACGGATATTCTGCTGGGAGGCAATCCGGAATTTATGGCCCGGCGCGCCATGCGCCAGGAGGGGGTGGACGAGGAGCTGATCGAAGCCGCCACCGGCCATAACGAGAACGTGACGGAAGAGGTGCTGGAGGCCCGAAAGCGGTATAACGAGCTGTACGGGCAGTTCAAGCAGGAGACGGATCGGGAGCACGAGCAGGTGGTGGCGGCCGGCGGGCTGCACATTATCGGCACCGAGCGGCATGACAGCCGCCGGATTGATAACCAGCTGCGGGGCCGTTCCGGCCGGCAGGGGGACAAGGGTTCCACCCAGTTCTTTATCTCCCTGGAGGACGATCTGATGCGCCTCTTCGGCTCCGAGCGGATCGGCGCCATGGTGGACCGGCTGGGATTGAAGGATGACGAGCCGCTGACGGCGGGCATGCTGACCAAGCAGATCGAAAGCGCGCAGAAACGGATTGAAGGAAGGAACTTCGAAACCCGGAAGCACGTGCTGGAATATGATAACGTGATGAACCGGCAGCGGGAAGTGATTTACGGTCAGCGCCGCCGGGTGCTCATGGGCGAGGATGTGCATGAGAGTATCCTGCGGATGGCGGATCATGTGGTAGAATTTGCCGTGGGCCGCTGGCTGAACGGGGAGGACCCCGCGGAATGGGACTGGGTTCAGGCGACCAATTATCTGGAAAACCTGTGCAACCATCACGGCATCCTGGAAACGCTGAAGGGGAATGCAGAGGAGCTGGGACAGGAAGGTCTGACGGAAGCGCTGAAAAAGGACGCTCACGATTTCTACGAAGAGCGGGAAAAGATGCTCTCCGAACTGCATGTGGATATGCGGGAGCTGGAGCGGGTGATGCTGCTGCGCAGCGTGGACGTGCGCTGGATGGATCACATCGACGCCATGGATCAGCTGCGGGACGGCATCGGGTTCCGGGCCTATTCCGGAAAGAACCCGGTGACGGAGTACCAGATCGAAGCCGGGCACATGTTTGAGGAGCTGAATCATCTGATCCGGGAGGACACGGTGCGCCGGGTGTATCAGACGAAGGTGCAGGTGACCCCGGAACGGGTCCAGACCGCGAAGCCCGCGGAGGCCAGACTGGCCGGGGACGGCCCCCGGCAGCCCCGGAAGGTGAAAGCCTCCCAGAAGGTAGGCCGGAATGATCCCTGCCCCTGCGGCAGCGGACTGAAGTACAAGAATTGTCACGGGAAAGCCACCGAGTGACAGCCCGGTGGGCTGTTCGCCGAAGGCGAAAACGAAGGTGGCTTTCTCAACCGAAACAAGCGGGAGGCACGGCAGTGCCGCCTGCGCCGATTGAGGTTGCGGATGCCCGCTGGAGAACAGAAGAGCCCGGTGGGCTGTTCGCCGAAGGCTAAAACGAAGGTGGCTCAGGGTTGCGGATGCCCCGGCAGAACGGAATGCTGCCAAGACTGCGCGAAATAACAGCTGAAGGAGAATACAATGTTAGAATTGGAACAATATACCCAGGACCTGGCGGGTATCCGCAAGAGCATTCTGGCGGCTGGAGAAGCCCTGCATATCGACCATATGAAGGAACAGATCGACGAGCTGACGGAAGAGATGAATCAGCCGGAGTTCTGGAATGACACCGCCCGCAGCACCAGCGTGAACCAGAAGCTGGGACATCTGAAGAACAAGCTGGAGCATTATGAGGGCCTGCTGTCCTCCGCGGACGATATCGAGACCATGATGGAGCTGGCCAAGGAAGAAAACGACGAGGATATGGTGGCCGAGGCCGGGACGGAGCTGAAGGAGCTGAAGGAAAAGGCGGACGCCCTGGAGCTGGAAACCCTGATGCGGGGAGACTACGATGATAACGACGCGGTGCTGAGCC
>CAZMFY010000049.1:0-12489 GCA_964565635.1 uncultured Oscillospiraceae bacterium | reverse complement strand
TATTCATCAGGCCTTCGGAATACCACTTGTTCATCGTGGTCAGATAATCCAGGAAAGCGTCCTGAATGGGGCCATATTTCACCACGCCGTTATCCACATAGAAGTCATAGTCCAGCCCGCCCCAGGCGTTGGCCAGGGTCCGGATCATGCTGGTCTTGGAGGAGAGCTTCTGAGAAACCATGGGGATAATCTCGCCGCCGGCTTCATTGGTTCCCAGGCTCTTGAAGGCAGTCAGCACTTCGTACCACTCATCGATGGTGGTCGGCGCTTCCAGGTTCAGCTGCTTCAGCCAGTCGCTGCGCATCTGGTAGCCGCGGTTGGCTACGATCAGCGTGCCGTCTTCATAGTACGGATAAACGTTCGGGAAGCAGTAGATGTTCCCCGAGTCCGTGGTCATCGCCGCGCGAACTTCCGGATGCTCCTCCAGGAACGCTTTCAGGTTCGGGCACTTCTCCTCAATGATATCGCTCAGCTCCAGGATAATGCCTTCCTCAATGGCCTTGTCAGGGCCGCCGGAAAAGTGACCCCAGTCCCAGTGAATCAGGTCCGGATATTCACGACCGTTGATCATCAGGGTGAAGGAATCATTTTCCTGTCCGGCCGGCGGATGAATGAAGCTGACGTTCACGCCGGTGATATCAGCCATTTCCTTGTAGCACAGGATATTGCCGAAATTGTCGGTCGTAGGGCTGATCTTGGTCGCGTCCATCTTGATCCAGTACGTCAGCTGAGCGCCAGTGTCCGCAGCCAGTGAAGGTCCGGTCACACCCAGCAGCATCGTCAGTGTTAGCATTGCGATGATGAGGTTCCTGATGTTCCTTCGCATAATGTATCCTCCTTCATGAATATATGATGACGGCCGGCCCAAAGGGGTTACCCTTTCACGGCGCCAACCATGACACCCTTGACAAAATGTTTCTGCAGCATGGGGTAGATCAGCAGAATCGGAACGGTGGCGACAATAATCGTGGAGTATTTGATGGTCTCCCCCAGCATGAAGCTTTCGCCTAGGGAATCCACGGATCCCGCCGTCATGGATTCGGTGGAATTACCGATCAGAATCTCCCGAAGCACCAACTGCAATGGATACTTATCACGATCCTGAATGTACATCAGCGCCTGATACCACTGGTTCCAGTGGGCTACCCCGTAATAGAGGATCAGCACCGCCAGCGTGGATTTGATCAGCGGCGTAAAGATCCGGAACAGAATGGTAAAGTGATTGGCACCGTCGATCACGGCCGCTTCCTCCAGATCCCGGGGAATGCCCTCGATCGCCGTCCTCATGATAATCAGATTGAAAACGTTAATCGCCGTGGGGAGAATCATGGACATCCGGGTGTTGTACAGGCCCAGATCCCTGACCACCAGGAACCGGGGGATGATCCCGCTGTTGAAAAACATGGTCACCACGATCATGACCGTCAGCGGCTTTTTCAGCATCAGTCCATCCCGGGAAATCCCGTAGGCGGCAAGCAGCGTCAGCAGAATGTTGATGCTGGTACCCACCACCAGGTTAAACAGCGTCGTCCCGTATCCGGTCCAGATGGACCGATTTGTAAAAACCGCCTTGTATCCCGCTGTCGTAAATCCCAGCGGCCGAATCAGCAGCCCCTTATGCAGGGAAAGCTGCCATGGATCGCTGAAAGAAGCAAAAATGACATAGATGAACGGGTACAGGCACAGGAACATCAGCGCGGTCAGAATGATCGTGTTAATGACGTCAAAAGCATCGATTCTTTTCTTCATGGCGCTTCCCTCCTTACCACAGACCGCTTCCGCTGATGCTCTTGCTGATCTTGTTGGCACCCAGCAGAAGGACGCAGTTCACCAGAGAGTTGACCAGATCCACCGCCGCGGAATAGCTGTATTTCATATCCAGCAGGCCCCTGCGGTAGACGAACGTGCTGATGATATCCGCCGTGCTGTAGATGCTCTCGTTATACATCAGCAGCACCTTGTCCGCGCCTACCGTCATCATACGGCCAACCCGCAGGATGAACATGACGGAGATGGTCACGGAAATACCGGGAATCGTGATATACCACAGCTTCTTGAACCGGCCCGCGCCATCAATTTCTGCCGCCTCGTACAGGCTTTCATCGATGGAGGTAATGGCGGAAAGATACACGATGGATCCCCACCCGATTTCCTGCCAGATGCCGGAAAAAATATACAACGGTCTGAACCATTCCTCCAGGTTGAAAAAATCGATGGACGATCCAAGCAGCTGATTGATCAGTCCTCTGCTGGAGAAGAAAGTCCGCAGCAGCGAGCAGACGATGACGATGGAGATAAAGTGCGGCAGGTACGTCACGGTCTGTACGGTCCGCTTAAAGGCATTGTTTCTGACCTCATTGATCATCAGGGCCAGAATAATCGGCGCAGGAAAGCCGAATAAAATGTTCAGAGAGCTCAGCAGCAGCGTGTTTTTAATCAGTCGTCCAAAGTAATAACTGTTGAAATAAGAAGTAAAATGTTTAAATCCCACCCATTTACTGCCCCAGATTCCCCTGGAAATGCTGTAATCCTTGAACGCGATCTGGATTCCCAGCATGGGCAGGTAATGGAAGAGCAGGAAATAAATCACCACTGGCACCAGAATCAGATAAACCTGCCAATTCCGGCTCCAGTCTCGCTTGATTCTGCGGTTCAGTGGCTTTTTCGGCAAAGACTTCTGCACCGCTTTCGTGGTCATTGGCAGCCCTCCTTATTGTTCAGTTTCAAGTCGCATCCTTAAGTTGACCGTATTATATCGCAGTAGTTTTTGCTTGTCAACATTATTTTCTGCGTTTCAAACATTTTATATGTCTATTTTCCGCATTCTCCCCTTCCCTAGATTTGCCCAAACGTTCCCGCGGCTTGCCTGAAAAGATTTGTTTTTTTCACCATATAGCACCAATTCTTGCAAAATTAGACTTTTCGGCTTTACGCCTCTTCCTTGTTGTATGCACAGTTTTCGCTTCGCGCCATATGCTCTTTTTTTATATAAATTGTTAAAACCTTGAATCTTTTCTGTGTTTTAACGACTATTTCAGATATTTTATTTTTGTTCTCCAAAATTTAGTATTGACATTTCCAAGTTTATGTGCGAATATATTGTCAGAAAAGGCCGCAAATAGCACAGATTCTGCAAAACCAAATTTCTGCGGCACTATTCTATTATTGCTAAGGAGGGAAATCCGAATGAAGAAACTGGTCGCCATCTTGTTACTTATCGCTCTGGTGCTTACTTCTCTTTCCGGAATTGCCGAAGAGCCCGAGACCATCAAGATCGGAATCATGGCCGCGCTTTCTAGCGAAGAAGGCGTACGCCAGTTCAATGCTCTGTTGGGAATCTGGCTTGATGCAATCAACACTTCTTCGCTGGGACTCAACCTGCCTTTCCATGATGTTGAAGGTCTTCCAGGGCTCAACGGTGCCAAGATCGAGTTTGTCTACGGCGATGCTTCCGGCACAGCAGACGAAGTTATGGCCGAGGTCGAACGGCTGATTACGGATGAACACGTTGTTGCAGTCACTGGACAGTTCGGTTCCGCTTCCACAAAAACCTCCATGGTTCCCGCCGAAAAGTATGGTGTCCCGATTCTTTCCGAAGGAACATCGGTGACGCTGTTGGAACAAGGATATGAATATTTTTTCCGCACCTTCCCCGGAGACGATACTTTCGTTGAACAGAGTTTCGAATTTCTGAAGGCAATGAACGAGACCAAAAACGCCGGTATCAAAACAGTTGCCATCGTTTCTGAAGATTCCGAATTCGGAACTTCCATCCACAAGCTGGAACTGGCCTATGCTGAAAAATACGGATTTGAAGTTGTGGAAAACATTCAGTACAGTGCGACCTCTGCTAATGTTACATCCGAAGTTCTGCGTTTGAAACAGGCCGACCCGGACGTGATTCTGATGAGTTCCTATATCAATGATCTGACACTCTTTGTCAACACGTATAAAGAGCAGGGTTATTTCCCCCGGATGCTGCTTGGGCAGCGCGGTGGGTTCCAGAGCACAGATTTTACCAGCTCTCTCGGAGAAAGCGCCAACTACGCTTTAACCACCTCTCGCTGGGCTTCAGACTACGATAAAGATATTTCGCATGCACTTTGCGAAGAATTTACCGCCAGGTGTGATCGTGTGCTTACAGGTGACATGCTTGCGATTACATGGAACGCAATGGTTATCTGTGAGGCAATCAATGAAGCCGGATCTACAGACGGCGATGCCATCGTTGCGCAGCTTCGCAAAGGTATTGCCTTCAATGCAGATCAGGATCCGACAGGCCTGCCTGGTTATCAGTATGCCGAGAACGGCCAGAATCAGATGACCGCAGCCGTTGTAGTTCAGGTCTCTCCTGATGATCACACCTATCACACCGTTTATCCCTTCAATGCCGCTTCGCTGGATGTCATTTATCCTGCTCCCGGCTGGACCGATCGCTGATTTTCAGGTAACCGTTCGTCTGTAAATAAATGATTGAAGAAATGGGAAGAGTATAAGAGATGCATCGCAGCTACTCTTCCCATTTTCTTCTATATGAACTGTAACCTTTCTGCACCAGCAAACATCTGCTGATAAAACAATGATGCAGCGAAGAATATTTGAATAAAGGTCGAATAAAGGAGGTTCCCTGAAATGCTGCCGCAAGTACTGTACGAAGGCCTGGTCATGGGGCTCATTTATGCCCTGTTGGCCATGGGAATAGCGCTGATCTGGGGCGTATGCGGTATTTTGAGCTTCTGTCAGGGCGAATTCATGCTGATCGCCATGTATATGACATACGGTCTGTATGAGTATTGTGGGCTGGACCCCATTCAGTCCATTCCCATCGTAATGGTTGCCATGTTTTTCGTCGGCGTGCTTGTCTTTAAGACCATCATAAAGCAGGCAATGAAAGGCCCCGTACTGGTTCAGCGGCTTGTTACTTTCGCGTTAAGCCTTGTAATTATCAACGGAGTTCTGATGACGATCGGCAGCCGTGTTCGTTCCATTACGAACCTGATGCTGTCGGGAAATATCAATCTCGGCATTATTTCCGTCAGTTACCAGAAGCTTGTCCCGATGGCCGTTTCCGTCCTCGTAACCGTATTCCTTTTCCTGTTCCTGAACAAAACGCAAACCGGAATGGCCATACGCGCCACATCGCAGGATAAAGAGGCCGCGGGTTTAATGGGTATTAATACCGAAAGGATGCAAACACTTGCATTTGCTGTTTCCTCCGCAATCGCCGGGGCCGCCGGATGTGCTTTGACCTATTTTTATTTTGTTTCTCCGACCGTTTCATCCCCCTTCCAGATCTTCGGTTTTATGGCCGTATGTATCGGCGGGCTCGGCAGCATCGGCGGGGCTTTCCTGGGCGGGCTTCTGGTCGGTATCGTCGATCTTCTTGGCGGAACCTATCTGAGTGTCGCATATAAATATGTGATCATCGCCGTCATGTATCTGGCCGTTGTTTCAATCAAGCCCCAGGGCATCTTTAAGAGGTGATCGGAAATGAAAATCAGGAATTATTTTCTAAAGAACAGGAATTTTTATATTCCATTTGTCATCATCTTCGGCATCCTCTCTCTGTGCCCGGTTTTTATTAAGCGGGAATTTTCACTGAACGTATTGACATTGTCCTGTATCTGGGCAATTATGGGGACTGGATGGAACCTGATAGGCGGATATGCCGGGCAATTTTCGAACGGGCATGCCGTTTTTTATGGAATAGGTGCATATGTAGGCGCTGTGATGCTGAAGAAATGGCAGATATCCCCCTGGATTTCTGTCTGGGTCGGTGTACTCATCAGCATGGCTGTCGCGTTTGTCATCGGTAAACTGATTCTTCGGCTTCGTGGTCCGTTTTTTGCAATTTCTACCATGGTCATTGCAGAATGCGTAAGAGTTATTTTCCTGAACTGGGACTTTATCGGCGGCTCCACCGGAATCAGTTTCTTTTTCAAAAAGCTTCCGTCTCTTTATACATGGCAATATATCGAAAAGGCTCCCTTCTACTACATATGTCTCCTTTTCCTTGTTGTCTCTGTCCTGATTGTTCAGCACCTAGTCACCAGTAAGTTCGGTTATTACTGCCGGGCTATACGTGCAAACCAGGACAGCGCTGAAAGTTCAGGCGTTAATACTGCCCTGTATAAAAGTCTTGCCTATATGATCAGCGCAGGCATCTGCAGTATCGCCGGAGCCTTGTTTGCACAATACTGTCAGTATCTGGATCCGTCCATGCTGGTAACTTCTTCCAACTCCATGCTGATCGTTCTGGTTTCAATTATGGGCGGTATATGCACTATCTGGGGCCCGCTGCTCGGTGCCTTCCTGATGATCGCGATTCAGCAGTATTCCAAAGCAGCTTTTTCAACCGTCAGCGGTTTGAGCCTGTTTGTATACGGAAGCATGGTGATTATCATTGCGCTTTTCCTTCCGAACGGTCTGATGTCCATCTTCAGAAAAGATACGCTGGTTACGATCAGATCCTGGTTTGCGAGAAAAAAAGCACCGGCGCACAAAGACGGAGGTAATCAAAATGAGCGCAATTCTTGAAATCAAAAACGCAACCAAGAAATTCGGCGGTCTGGTTGCCAATTCAGATATTTCGTTTGATGTTGAGCGCAATTCCATTGTTGGCGTGGTCGGTCCTAACGGGGCCGGGAAAACGACACTTTTCAATTCGATCAGCTGCGCGCACCGTATCACTTCCGGTCAGATCATCTTTGACGGAAAAGATGTTACCAAAAGCGATCCTCATACGGTCTGTAAACTTGGTATGGGCAGAACTTATCAGATTCCGCAGACGCTTACCACCATGACCGTGCTCGAAAACATCATGGTCGGAGCCTTCTGCCATCACGCCAGAGTGGCCGATGCGGAGGCCCACGCCAAAGAAATCGCGGAGTTCTGCGGGCTGTACGGCATGAAAGACGATTCCGCCGCAAAGCTGAATGTCATGCACAAAAAAAGGCTTGAGATCGCGCGCGCGCTTGCAGGAGATCCCAAGCTGCTGCTGCTCGACGAAACCATGGCGGGGCTCAATGGTCAGGAGCGAAACGATGCCATCGAACTGATTCGGAAGATCAACGCCAGAGGCGTTACCATTCTCATGATCGAACATGTAATGCAGGTTGTGATGAGCGTATCCGAAAAGGTTGTTGTCATTGTTTCCGGCAAAAAGCTGATGGAAGGAACTGCGGAAGAAGTCACTTCTAACCCGGAAGTAATTAATGCCTATCTGGGAGGTGGCCATAATGCTTAAGGTTGATCATCTGGTCGCAGGTTATGCAAAGCTGCCTGCAATACATGATATCTCATTCCATGTTGAACGCGGGCAGATTGTCGCTATTCTTGGCTCCAACGGCGTGGGAAAAAGCACCACCCTTCGCGCCATCACCGGCAGCATCAGGCCCATGAGCGGAAGTGTCGTTTACAAAGGAAAGGAAATTTCAGGCCTTCCCGTTCATAAGATTGCCCACCTGGGTATCACCATGGTTCCGGAAGGCAGGCATTTATTTCCGAAGATGTCCATTTATGAGAACCTGCTCATGGGCGCGTTTACGCAGAAGGATAAATCCATTAAGGCAAGGCAGCTGGAGGAAGTTTACAGCATTTTCCCCATTTTGAAGGAGCGGAAAAATCAGATGGCCGGAACAATGTCCGGCGGAGAGCAGCAGATGGTCGCCATCGGACGCGCTTTGATGTCCAACCCGGAGATGCTGATTCTGGACGAACCCTCTCTGGGCATTATGCCGAAGCTGGTCAATGAGATTTTTGAATATATTGTCAAAATCAATCAGACCGGCATTACGATCATCCTCGTGGAACAGAACGCTGAAAAATCACTCGAAATCGCTGACTATGCCTATGTACTGAACAACGGCGAAATTGCCATGGAGGGAACCGGGCCTGACCTGCTGAACGATCCCAATGTACGTAGAGTCTATCTGGGTGTTGACTGATCTTCCGGAGGTTTGAAATGTATGCCGACAGTATCTATTATAACGGCAAAATTGTAACCTGTTCCCACAATCGTGCCTGTGTCGATGCCTCCGCGATAGCAGTCAGCGGAAAGTCGATCCTGGCCGTTGGAAATGACAGTGATATCTCCGTGTTTCGCGGCCCGGATACCACATACAACGATTTGCAGGGAAAAATGGTTGTACCGGGTTTTGTCGAAGGGCATACGCACCTGCTGATGCAGGGAGAAGCTTCGGTTCGTGTTGACTGCGACGGAATGACGGAAGAAGAAGTTATCAAAAACATCCGAAGAAAAACAGCAGACATCGCCGCCGGAGAATGGGTGACAGGGCAGTGCGGCTTTCGGTGCTCCGGCTGGTCTGAGCCCGAGACCGGGTTTATGTCTGTCGCAAAGCTGGATGCGCTTCTTCCCCATAATCCCTTTGTTGTCATCCGTGTCAATGGGGGCAATCTGATTGTTCGCGCCAATACGCTGGCGCTAAAAGCCGCGGGAATCGATCCAAATGCGGAGATTTACGGTTCGAACGGCTTACGCCCGGAAGTGGATTCGGCCATAAAAGCAGCGATGCCGCCCCATGATGATGCATACGAAGCAAAGCTGTTTCAATATGCGGAAAAAGAAATGTTTTCTTTCGGCGTAACGTCCTGCCTTTTTGTTTGTGCCACAAACAAGGATGCTGATATTCTTCGCAGCCTTTATGAGCGGGATGCGCTGCAGCTCCGGGTCAGCCTGGCCTTCGGCGGAATTCCTGACAGCACAGTGGAAGATTATCGGAAATACTGCGCTGCGGAGCCTGTATCCGGTCTCTATGATGACAGATACGCCGCCAGAATGATTAAATTCTTCACAGACGGAACGTTTGGCCGGCATACCGCCGCATTGACCAGTCCATATTCTGATGATCCGGACTGCATTGGAAAGCTTAATTATTCCGATACGGATCTTTATGATATCGTATTCACCGCCGCAAAAGCCGGATACCAGACGGCCGGTCACACTGTCGGCGACAGAGCCATGAAACAGATCCTTGATGTTTATGAAAAAGTAATTGAGGAGCTGGATCTTCAAGATCATCGGTTACGGGTAGAACACCTTCAGCTGATCCAACCCGAGGATCCACTGCGCATGAAGAAGTATGGTATTCTGGCCTCCATGCAGCCCGCCCACGCACCTTATAACAGGGTTATGTCTGAAGTTCGGCTTGGAAAGGAACGTTCCCGCTGGCTTTATGCGCTGAGACCTGTTCAGGAGGCCGGTGTCTTAATCGCGGGCGGATCCGACGCGCCGATCCAGTCGGCAAACCCATTCGTTGGCATGTACGCAGCCGTAACCCGCAAATGTGAGGACAGCCAGCCTGCAGGCGGTTATTTCCCTGAGAACAGCATTACCCGTGAGCAGGCGCTGCTGGCCTATACGATTCAGGGATCATATGCTGTTTTTGCTGACAAAACCAGGGGCTCCCTGGAGCCGGGCAAAAATGCGGATCTGGCAATTCTCGATCGTGATATCCTGAATTGTGACCCGGATGAAATAAAGGATATTCGTCCGTTATGTACGGTTTGCGCCGGAAAGATTGTATATGAAGCCTGATGTAAGGGACTAAAATCTGGCGCTGTTTCAAAAAAAGACGCAAATCCGGCGTATTGCGCAGCATTCACAAAATCAGCTGTGAAGCCTGTAATCATAAAGGTGGTCTGTATATGGAAATAACACTCGACTCTTTGTTCACGGATGTATTGGATATTCCCTCTCTTTCTGAAATCCGAAAATATCTGACTTTTTCCACTGCTTTTCCGGAATCCATGCGCGGCCATGAAACTGTTAACAGTATCCGGGAGATCATGAAGATTTCCCCTCACTGGAATCCCGGTTCCATGTTGAATGGGCTACAGGCGCTAAGAAACCTGGGTGAAAAACAATCTCAGATTCTATATCCGATTTATGGTGCGGATGAAATTGCCCGGCAGCCTGAGCTTAAAAATGCTGCCGTAATGTATTTCCCTGCCGGGACAGATACGGCTCCTTATTCTATGATCTTAGCCGGTGGAGCCTTCCGTTGTGTTTGTTCTCTGGCCGAAGGATTCAGTACCGCGGCTCAGATAAACAAAAGAGGATACCATGCATTTGTTGTAAACTATCGGGTTGGTCTAGAACCGCTCATGCCAAAGCCTATTGATGATTTAGCCCGAGCAATTGCTTTTATCCGAAAGCATCACGACATGTTCCATGTAAAACCAGATCGTTATGCTGTCATCGGCTTCTCAGCTGGAGGGAATATAATTTGCACTTATTGCAGTGATCTCGCTGGATATGCAAAATACGGTCTTCCCAAGCCCGAGATTGCGGTTCCTGTTTACGCAGCTACACGCATCATTTCTAGCAATAATGATGTTTCTCGTCTCCTGTATGGGAATCTCCCCGAACCATATCAAAGCCAGCTTGAAATACTTCCCCATTGCTCTAATTTCCCGCCCTCATATATCGTCGCGTGTTTGGACGATCATACCGTACCACCAGATCATGCATACCATCTCAGCAGGGCTCTTGCGGAAAATGGTATCCCTCATCACCTGGAATTCGGCGCACATGGTGGTCACGGGTTTGGCACAGGAGAAGGCACAAGTGTATCAGGGTGGACTAATCGAGCCATCGATTTCTGGCAAAAGATCTCGGAAGATTTATAAACTGAAAAAGTCCGGCATATAAATCGCTGCCGGACATTTTTATGTTCAGTCGTCACGTCATACCCGTAGCAGGGCTACCGCCACATCATTCACGTTGGTCCCGGTAGGTCCGGTTATAATCAGTCCGCCCGTCTTCTGCAGGGCGTGATAGGCGAAGTTTCCTCTTTTGTCGATTCATACCGCAGCCTTCTGATCTGCCGCCAGATGCCGCATCCCGCCCATCGGTCTCCCGCCGCTGCTTCTTCTGGAATCCTCGATCTTTTTACAATGCTGGGCCTTCTCTTCTGCCATCCCGCGGCCCCCACGGTCCATTTTTCTTATTTCCCGCCGAAGAGCCCGCCCAGCAGGTTCCCCAGCACATCCCCGATGGCCTCCGGCGCGGAGGATCCGGAGGAGGAGGAAGAAGTGGTCCCGTTGGTGACGGACAGGATCTTGTCGATGGTGTCCCCGTATTCTCCGTTCAGCAGCTTCAGCGCCGCCTTTTTCCGGTCGGAGGTGGATTCCCGATAGGCTTCGATCAGCTTTTTCTCCGCCGCCGTCACCTTCATGGAGGTATTGGCGTTCGCCGGAGTCTTCGCCGCGGTTTTCTTTGCTTCAGTTTTCTTCGCTTCGGTTTTCTTCGCCGTCGTCTTCGCGGCGGTGGCTTTTGCGGCCGTCTTCGAGGCTGTGGCCTTGGCCGCTGTCGTTTTCGCTGCAGTCTTCTTCGCGGCTGTCGTCTTTGCCGTCTCCGTCTTCCCGGCGGTGGTTTTCGCCGAGGCGGCCTTCGCGGCTGTCGCGCTCAGATTCTTCGGCGCGTTCACTAGGGACGCCTGGGTTACGCCGCAGGCCACCGCAATCTTCTTCAGCTGGGCCGCGCTCAGATCCGCCTCTCCCCGCTCGCATTTGCTGATATCCGCCGCCGTCAGATTTCCGCCCACCGCCTGGGCCAGCTTCTCCTGGGTCAGCTTCGCCGCCGTCCGGGCTTCCTTGACCAGTTCGCCTACCTTCTTTGCCGCCATAATGCCGGGCCTCCTTATAAAGTTTTTATCCCGCTCCTTCCGCGGGGATCGCTCTGCCCCTGATTATAGCGAAAAGCCATGGCTTTCACAAGCTGTTTTTCGCTCTCCCGGCATCCAGCCGTTTCCCGTATCCACCCTTCATCCGCCCGGGAGCGCTTCCTCTTCCGACATTCAGCTTTCCAGGAAAAGCGCCCGCTTCCGCCGGATCATCTCCTCCAGCCGCTCGATATAGGTTTCGATATGGCTGACGTTCGGAGCCCGGCCGATATGCCCCTCCTCCGGATAGATCCGCTTGGAGATGCCGCCGGCCCCCAGCGCCAGAATATGGGAGGTTTCTTCCATAATGTCCACATTGTATACGCATTCGTGTCCGGGGAGGGCATATCCGGTATTTTCCAGGTTCCCCGCCATGTATTTCTGCTTATACAGATAATAGGGCCGCATGCCCAGCCGCTCCGCCGTTTCCCGGCCGAGCCGCACCATCTCCGCCGCGGTTTCCCCGGAGGGCAACTCGGTTCCGGTTCCCCGGCCCTGCCTCGCGGCCGTCTGCCGTTCCCCCCAGGGGGAGGAGCGCTTGATGGCCAGGGTATGGACCGTCAGGCTCTCCGGAGAAAGCCTGACCGCCTCCTCCATGGTATAGGCAAAGTCCGCCAGATCCTCGCCCGGCAGTCCCGCGATCACGTCCATATTGATATGCGGTATGCTTTCTTCCCGGGCCAGGGCATAGGCTTCCCGAATCTGCTGCGCCGTATGCCCCCGGCCGATGACCTGCAGCGTCCGGTCGTTCATCGTCTGGGGATTGATGGAAATCCGCCGGACGCCCGCTTCCCGAATGGCCCGG
>CAZMFY010000048.1:0-12586 GCA_964565635.1 uncultured Oscillospiraceae bacterium | reverse complement strand
GACACGAAGGCCCGGGTGGATGAGCTGAGCGGGCAGCGGGAGGATCTTGAGAAGGAGGAAAAGGATCTGAGGGATCTGATCGAACGGCTGCTCCGGCAGATGGAATCCACCTTTGTGGAGAACTTCAGGCTGCTGCAGGGCTACTTCTCCGAAACCTTCCGCCGGCTCTTCGGCGGCGGCCACGCGGAGCTGATCCTGATGGATGAAAAGGATCCCCTGAACTGCGGCATTGAAATCAATGCCCAGCCGCCGGGAAAAAAGCTGCAGCTGCTGACGCTGCTCTCTGGGGGAGAGCGGACGCTGACGGCCATCGCCATTCTCTTCGCTACCCTGAAGCTGAAACCCACCCCCTTCTGCATTCTGGACGAGATCGAGGCGGCGCTGGACGACGCAAACATCGGGTATTTTGCGGACTATCTGGTGGAATACAGCAAGGAGACCCAGTTCGTGGTGGTGACCCACCGGAAGGGAACCATGGAGCGGGCGAACGGGCTTTACGGGGTGTCCATGGAGGAGCAGGGGGTCAGCCGGATCGTTTCCGTTTCCCTGCGGGATTATCAGGAGTAGATCAGGCCGGATTCTTTTCCCGGGGAATGATCGGCAGCGAATCAGGCCAAGCCGGCATCCCGGAGGGATCATCGGGAGGAAATCGGAACTGCCCTTTTTCGGCGGGATTGAACGCAAAGGGACAGACAAAACGCGGAGCAGTGTTTTTTCACTGTTCCGCGTTTTCAATGCGGGAAACTCATGGTATCATAAAGACCGTCCTCCGGCGGGAAGCCGGAAAGATCGGAGGAGTCGGAACATGCCGAATTTTAGCCTGAAGGATGAAGTTTTCGAAGCGGCGGCGGAGCGTTTTCCCACGCCCTTTCATCTTTCTGACGAGGCGGGAATCCGGGCCCGGGCCCGAGCGCTGAACCGGGCTTTCGCCTGGTGTCCGGATTTCCGGGAGTATTTCGCGGTAAAAGCCCTGCCCAATCCCGCTATCCTGCGGATCATGGGGGAGGAAGGCTGCGGGCTGGACTGCTCCTCCGCCACGGAGCTGACCCTGGCGGAGGCCTGCGGCTTCCGGGGAGACAGGATCATGTTATCCGCCAACGCCATGCCGCCGGCGGAGTTTGATCAGGCCCGGGGCCTGGAGGCCATCGTGAATCTGGACGACGCCAGCGATCTGGATATTCTGGCGGCCCACGGGGGCGTGCCGGAATGCGTCTGCCTGCGTTATAATCCCGGCGGAGATTTCGCCATCGGAAATACCATCATGGGGAATCCCGGGGAAGCCAAGTACGGCATGCCCGCGGATCAGCTGGAGGCGACGGTGCTGCGGCTGAGGGAGATGGGCGCGAAGCGCTTCGGGCTGCATGCCTTCCTGTCCTCCAATACCATGGCGGAGGATTATTATCCCGAGCTGGCGGGAATTCTGCTGCGGCTGGGAAAGGGCCTGGCGGAAAAGACGGGCCTGTGCTTCGCCTTTATCAACCTGTCCGGCGGCATCGGCATTCCGTATCGGCCGGATCAGCCGCCGGTGGATATTCAGGCGGTGGGAGAGGCGGTTCGGAAGGTGTATGAAGCCCTCTGCCCGGAAAAGGACGTGGCGTTGAAAAGCGAGCTGGGCCGGTGGATGACCGGCCCCTGCGGATGGCTGGTGACCCGGGTGGTGCACGAAAAAAAGACCCACCGGGATTATATCGGGGTGGATGCCTGCGCGGCGGATCTGATGCGCCCGGCCATGTATGGCGCCTACCATCATATCACGGTCTGCGGAAAGGGCGGCCGGCCGGAGGACCATCTGTATGACGTGACCGGCTGCCTCTGCGAAAACAACGATAAGTTTGCCATCGAGCGAAAGCTGCCGGAGGTGGAGATCGGCGATCTGCTGGTGATTCACGACACCGGCGCGCACGGCCACGCGATGGGCTATAATTATAACGGCCGGCTGCGCAGCGCGGAGATCCTGCATACGGCGGACGGAGGATTCCGGATGATCCGCCGGGCGGAAACGGCGAAGGATTATTTTGCCACGCTGGATATCGATCCCGCGGCGGAGCGGCTGCTGAGCCGGTGACCTGTACCGACGGGCCGAAGGACGATCCGGAGCCGGCAAGATCGGAGATCCATAGGATAGCTGCGGATCGGCTGACGGGCCGGTGAACCGCACCGATGGGCCGAAGACTGATCCGGAGCCGGCGATACGGAAATAAACAGGAATGCGGCGATTCCGGCTGACAGCCCCGGATCGCGGGAGGAACATGAGCAAGCGCCTTGAATCGGCGGCGGAAGAGAGCCGGAAGGCCCTTCCCGACGCCGGAGAACAGAAAAAACAGCTGCGAAAAGAGATGAGCGCCCTGCGGGAAGCCCTTCCCGCTGCCTGGTTCCGGGACGCGGGGGAGCGCATGCAGCGGCAGCTTTTCAGCCTGCCCGACTGGCCGGTGGCGGAGCGCGTTTTCGTCTATGTCAGCATGGAACGGGAACCGGATACCCGGATGATCCTGGGACGGGCGCTGGCGGAGGGAAAAGCGCTGTATGTTCCCAAATGCCTGGGCGGCGGCCGGATGCTGGCGGCCCGGATCCGGAGCCTGGAGGAGCTTTCTCCGGGCGTCCTGGGCATTCCGGAGCCGGAAAGCTGGACGGAAACCTGCGAAGCGGCGGATCTGGATCTGATGATCGTCCCCTGCGTCTGCGCCTCCCGGGACGGCCGGCGGCTGGGCCACGGGGGCGGTTATTATGACCGCTTTCTGGCGGGGTATGAGGAGAAGGCGGTCTGCCTGTGCTTCCGCCGCATGCTCCGGGAGGATCTTCCCGCGGAGGAAACGGACGTGCGCGTTCCCCGGGTGCTGACGGAAGAGGGCCTGTGCCAGGGATAGCGGGCTGAAGACCGCCGGCGGTGACGGCCCCCGGATTGGCGCCACGATGCGGGCGCGGAGGACCAGCCCCGGGGAAATCTGCGGGAGCGGGCCTGCCGGCTGGCTGTGGGGGCGGAAACAGACAGGAAAGAAAGATGGGATAAAAACAGCAGGCGGCTGCCCGGTTGAGGCAGCCGCCGTTCTTTTATTGGCTGACGCAGGAGATCTCTGTGATCAGGCCTGCAGTACGCCTGGGATGTCTGACCAGGCTGCTTTACAGGCTGACGCAGGAGATCTCAGTGATTCCGTAATACCGGAAGCAGCGGAGGGCTGCTTCGTCGATGCGCTCCCCGCTGATCAGAATGGGGACGGCGGGCGGGCAGCTGACGCCCGGCGCGGCCAGGATCCTTCCCAGGCTCTCTTCCGCCGGCAGGATGTCCGCCGGGGCGGTCATGGCCTGGGCCAGGGGCATCACCTGCCGCGGCGCGGGAATTTCCGGGGGCGCCTCCGCGATCGGGGCTTTCCGGGGAATTTCTTCCAGGGCCTCGGCGATCCGCTCCAGCCCGTCGGCCCCGAGCCCGGGCGTCACCATCATGACCAGATAATCCGGATCGGAGAACTCACATTCCATGTTCCGGATTCGCAGCAGATCATGCAGCTGGTCTCCGGTATATCCGCAGGACTTTGTCCGAAGGGTGATTTTCAGGGGTTCATCGCCTTCCGTCTCGAAGCCCAGGGCTTGAAGCCGCTGCTTCAGCGCGGCAACCCGGGACACGAAATCCGCAAGGCGGTTCCGGTAATCTCCCGAAAGATACCGGTTGCATCGATCCAGGCTCTGCAGAATCAGCCAGGAGGGACTGGTGGAGGCAAACAGGGCCATGGCTCTGTCCGCCTGAAGCGCGAAGAAGGGATCGGCATCCTGATGAATATGAAGGTATGCTCCGCCGGTCAGGACGGGGAGGGTTTTATGGGCCGAATCGCAGGTCATGTCCGCCCCCAGGGAGAGGGGATGCATATCCTCCTCCAGGAAGCGCAGGTAGGCCCCGTGGGCATTGTCCACCAGCAGGGGGACGCCCCTGCGGCGGCAGACCGCGGCAACGGCCCGGATATCCGCCCGATGGCCCAGATAATCCGGGCTGGTCAGGTATACCGCCGCGAAGGCGGAAGGCGGCAGTGCTCCTTCCTCCTCCAGGCATGGCCGCGGCTGTTCACGGACGGGATAATCCTCCCTGCTCCTGCGGTCCTCCGGACTCCCGCAGGCATCTTCCCCATCGCAGGGTTCATCCAGCGCGGCGGCGACCGCTTCCGCCGAAGGCCGGCAGGTCAGCAGATTTTCTCCCGGCAGCCACCGCACGTCCAGCTCCAGCAGGGCAGCGGCGGTAAGGAAGGTCTGATGTACATTCCGCCCGGCCAGGATCAGGGGTCGGATGCCCAGCCGCTCCGCCCGCATCTTGATCAGAAACAGCATGGCCCGGATGCACAGGGAGGATCCTTCCGCCGAATAGACCGTCCGCCCCGAACCGAAGAGAGCTGCGGCGTTTTTTTCGCTTTCCAGAATGACGCCTGCAGCCGGGTACAGGGGATCAAGTCCCCCGATTTCCGTCACGTCCAGCGCTTCCGGGAACCCCTGGCCTTTATGCCCGGGCATGTGCAGCCGCAGGACGTTCTGCGCCTGGTAGGCCCGGATGAAATCGCAGACGGGCGTGCCGCAGACGGAGATCTCTGCCGAGCTCCTTTCCGCGGCTGAATTGCGGTCTGTCCGCCCGGGCTTTTCCCGGACTGTGTGATCCCGGCTGAAATCTTCCATAAGGATTTTACCTTTCTGCCTGCCGGGCAGCATTTCCTGTTTACCGGCGGGCCTCCTGACGAAGCCGATTCCGGGCATCCGTTTCCGCCCCTGGCGCCGCTTCTTCTGTTTCCGCGGCACCCGGGCACGCCGGGGCCTTCTCCGGGGGATCGTAGCAAAAAGGGAAGGGGAATGTCAAGCGGGAGATGAAAGAGACCCGGAAGAGATCTTGCAGGAAAGAGGAAAACATGATATGATACAGTACAGATAATACTGTCCAGCTTTATGATTCCCGGAAGAAGGAGAACGGATATGAAAAAAAGATTTTTCACGGTGCTGACTGCGTTATTGGTATGTGCCATCGGCCTGGCGCTGGGGGAAGCCCTGATCGAGAAGAAAGGAACCGGGATTACGGTGATCTCTCCCGCCGAATGGGAGAGCCAGTTTCCGAATGAGTATGCCACTTATCAGGCCAACAGCGAGAACTCGGAAGTCGTGGAGTATACGGAAGAGTATCCCTTTATCCGGATCGTGTACGAGGGCTATGGGTTTGCCAAGTATTACGGCAGTGCCCGGGGTCACTATTACACCGTCAGCGACCTGCAGGCTACCGGCAGGCCCCATGCGCTGGCCAACTGCTTTACCTGCAAGACGGCGGACTTTACGGTTATGACGCTGAATGACGGTGATTCCGCCTACAGCATTCCTTTCGAGGAAATCGATGCTTCCAATTTTGAGAGCATGGGCTGCTTCACCTGCCACGGGAACACCCCCGGACAGCAGATTACCGTGACGCACACCTACCTGGCGGATGCCATGGGCGAGGATTTTGCTTCCGTGAAGCAGGAGAACCTGGCCTGCGGGCAGTGTCACGTGGAGTACTACTTTGCGCCTGACGGGAAGGCCACGTCCCTGCCCTATACGAACCTGGCCAGCATGACCCCGGATGCCATGTATGACTTCTACGAGCAGATGGGCTTCTCCGATTACACGAATCCCCGTACCGGCGTACAGATGCTGAAAACGCAGCATCCGGAAATGGAGACCTTCCTGGGAGCGGGCAGCAAGCATGCGTCCATGTTCACCTGTGCGGACTGCCATATGGAGAAGCTGACCGATGAGGCGGGGAACGCCTATCTGAATCATAAGTTTGTCAGCCCGCTGGAGAGCGAGATCATTCAGGCCAGCTGCGTCAACTGTCATGCGGATCTGACCGGGTTTGTCCATGGAATCCAGGAGAAGATGGAGGAGCGGACGATCGCCATCGGCGAGAAGCTGGCAGGCCTGACCGACAGGCTGGCGGAGGTCGTGGCTGCCGGCACCTATACGGACGAACAGCTGGCGGACATCCGGGCCTTGAACCGGAAGGGCCAGTGGTACTGGGACTTCGTTTTCGTGGAGAACAGCGAAGGCGCCCATAATTCCACCCTGGATAACCAGTGTCTGGACAAGGCGGAAGCCTTCATTGACGCGGCGCTGCTCAGCCTGGATGCACTGGAAGATGTGTGAATCGGGCATACTGAGAAGTTCGGTGCTGCCGAACAGGGACAACTGCATGGCCGCCGAAGCTCCGGGCAAGGGGCTTCGGCGTTTTTCATCCACCCGACAGGGGAGGACTGGAGGATGATTGTTTGAAAAAGGTAATGGCGTTTCTTCGCTCCATGCGCTTCGGCATGCTGCTGCTGGTGCTGGTGATGATCTGCTCGCTGGTGGGATCCCTGATTCCCCAGGGGGAGGAGGCCATGACCTATGTCCGGGCATACGGGGCTGATCCGGCCCGATGGATTATGGCACTGGGGCTGGAAGATATTTTCCATACCTGGTACTTTTATCTGCTTGAGCTCCTGCTCTGCGGGAACCTGATTCTCTGCTCCATTGTCCGCTTTCCTGCTGCCCGGCGGATGTTTGACCGTCTGAAAAAGCAGGCTGCGGAGCAGAAGCCGGATCTGCCGCTGACCGGGGATCAGGCGGAGACGGTACGGGACATGCTGCGGCATGACCGCTTCCGGCAGGAAGGGGAAGTTTTCTTCAAGAACGGGATGGGAGCCTGGGGCTCTTTCGGTGTACATCTGTCCATCCTGCTGGTGCTGCTGTTTGGCTTTCTGGTGCTGATGACTCCCTCCGTGGAGGACCGGACGGTGATGCCCGGAGAGAGCCTGACCCTGGAGGACGGTACGGTGCTGACCTGTCTGAGCTTTCATATTGAGGATGAAACGGGGAAGCTGGACTACGCCAGCAGGCTGCGGGCGGTCAGTGCCGATGGAAACACCGTGAAGGAGCAGGAGGTCCGGGTGAACGAACCCTTGCGCTTTGGAGGATATAAAATTTATCAGCAGACCTACGGAACAGCGGGCAGGGTGCTGGTTCGGAACGCGGGAAACGATACGGAAGAGCAGTTCTATCTGACGGATCCCTGCTTCCTGTCCATTGACGGAAAGAACGGGGTCTATTTTGAAGCGCTGTATCCCGCCTTCGTGCAGGGGGAGGACGGATCCTATACGCTCATTACTTCCACGTCCATGGGTTATTCCGATCCGGTGTACGGCGTCCGGTCTGTTGTGGACGGCAGCGCGGCGTCGGTGCTGGTTTTTCCCGGAGAGACGCTGACCATGGGAGAGATCAGCTTTGCCTTTCTGGATCCGGCGGAGTATCCCGGACTGCGGATCAAGCATGTTTCTCCGGCCCTGTACGGAGGGCTGTATTTTGGCTTTGGTCTGATGGTGATTGCCCTGTATATCTGCTTCTTCCTGACGCCCGTCTGTGTGCGGGTGACGGAGGAGGGATGCGTGATCTGTTCCCCTAAGGCTCAGGAGGGCCTGAAACTGCGGATTCAGATGCTGACCGGCGGAGACGGAGCACCGGTAAAATTTTAAAGGAGCGAGGTTCTGACGATGAACGCATTGCTGTTTGCGGCTTTAATGCTTTACTTTCTGGCCACGGTGCTGCAGTTTGTGGCGACAGCCATGAAGAAGGCCTCCCTGCACAGGACGGCAAGGATTGTCCTGATCATGGGCCTGCTGGCGCACACGGCCATGACCGTCTGGCGGGGCATAGCAGCCGGCCGGCTGCCGCTGGCCAATCAGTTTGAATTTGCCTCCGGGTTCGCCTGGGCAGCGGCGCTGATGGGCCTGGTGCTGTACGGCAGACTGAAGCAGGAAGGGGTGCTGACGGCGGCCATGCCGGCGGCCTTCCTGATCCTCAGCTATGCCGCTTTCCAGCCTCGGGAGATCAGGGAACTGATGCCCGCGCTTCGCTCCGCCTGGTTTGGGCTGCACATCGGTTCTGCTGCTTTCTCCTATGCGGCCTTTGCCATCGCAGGCGGGCTGGGCGTCAGCTATCTGATCAGGCTGCGGAAGGGAAAAGAGGAATCGGATCCGGCCATGAAGCAGATGGATTATGTGGGGTACCGGCTGATCTGCCTGGGGTTCCTGCTGCTGACGGTGGTGATCTTCTCCGGCTGTATCTGGGCGGAACAGGCCTGGAGCAGCTGGTGGAGCTGGGACCCCAAGGAAACCTGGGCGCTGATCACCTGGATCTTTTATGCCATCTACCTGCACCAGCGGATGCGGCTGAAATGGCAGGGAAAGCGCATGGCAGTCCTGGCAATCGTGGCGCTGGTACTGGTGCTGTTCACCTTCGCCGGGGTGAACCTGCTGCTGCCCGGGCTCCATTCCTATGCTACGAGCAACTGACCCTGTGCCAGTCCGGCCGTCATACAGAAAAAATCCGAAAAGAGGAGTTCGAGAATGACGATGGATACGCTAACGACGGTTCCGGATGAGGAAACGGTCAAGGAATACGTTTCAATCATTCAGAATGTGGAATGGGACTGGAAGACGGTGGCGGTGGCCGTAGGGATCCTGATAATCGGGCTGCTGATCGTCCGGCTCCTGCTGAAGGGCGTGAATACGGTACTGACCCGATCCAAGGTGCCCACCACGCTTCATTCCATGATCCGGTCCATCCTGCGGGTGCTTCTGGATCTGGTGGTGGTGCTGACGGTGGCGGCGTATCTGGGGATCCCCGTTACCTCTTTCGTGGCGCTGATCAGCCTGGTCGGCCTGGCGGTCTCCCTGGCCTTGCAGGGGATCCTGAGCAATCTGGCGGGGGGCTTCCTGATCCTGGCCGGACATCCCTTCGAGGTGGGGGATTTTGTGGAATATGACGGGATCACCGGCACCGTGCGGGAAATCCGCATGCAGCATACGCTGATCGAAACCCTGGACTGCCTGATGGTGTATGTTCCCAACAGCAAGCTGTCCGGGGATAAGATGATCAACTATTCTGAAACGGGTATGCGCAAGGTGGATCTGCCGGTCTATATTTCCTATGAAACGACACCGGAGGAGGTCCGGAAGGCCGTCCTGAAGGCGGTGGCGAAAATGCCGGAAATTCTGACGGATCCGAAGCCGCTGGTGCTGTTCAACGAATATAAGGAATCTTATATTCAATATAATATCTGGGTCTGGCTGAAGGGAGAAAATTTCCTGAAGGTCCGGTTCGGATTCCCGGAGATCCTTTATGGCTGTTTCCGGGAGGCCGGCATCCGGACCCCCTATCCCCACCTGAACGTACATATGGACGCCAGGTGATCCCGTTCCGGGGGTGCCGTCCAAGTACGCACTTGATGAATCATCCCGTTTGCGCTATACTATTCTTGTGTTTTCAGATTTTATTTTTCGAAAAGAATGATCGGAAAAGGAGATGTACAGCATGAAAGATTTGAAAAAATATCTGGCTGAGTTTATCGGAACCTTTGTCCTGGTGCTGGTGGCCTGCGGCGTCGCCGGGCAGACCGGCGGCTCCCTGGTGGAAACCAGCCTGGCCTTCGGCCTGGTGATCGTGGCCATGGCCTATTCCATCGGCAACGTGTCCGGCTGCCATATCAACCCGGCCGTCTCCATTGCCATGCTCTGCGCGAAGAAGATGAGCCTGAAGGATTTCTGCGGATATGTGGTTGCCCAGTTCCTGGGCGCGATCGCCGGCGCCGCCGTGCTGCTGGGGATCGTGGGGGATGCCTCCAAGCTGGGAACCAACGCCCTGTATAACGGAAACGCGGGGATTTCCTTCGTCATCGAAGCGATCCTGACCTGCATTTTTGTGCTGGCGATTCTGGGCGTGACCTCCAAAAAGGAAAACGGCAGCGTGGCCGGTCTGGTCATCGGCGGCGCGCTGGTGCTGGTACATCTGCTGGGCATCAACTTTACCGGAACCTCCGTCAACCCTGCTCGCAGCTTTGGCCCGGCGCTGATGGCCGGCAGCTGGAGCGGCCTCTGGGTTTTCCTGCTGGCGCCGCTGGTGGGCGGAATTCTGGCGGCCCTGATCTATCAGTTCCTTGCGGGGGATCAGAAATAACGCTTCCGTAAGCATTGTTTTATGAAAGCGCCCGGCAAGACGCCGGGCGCTTCGCATGATCATATGCGAAAAGGAGAGATTGGAATTGAAAAACATGTCTGAACTTTCTGAGAAGGTCGGCAGCGAGGCCTCCCGTGAGCAGACGATCGTCCGAACCAGCGTGATTGGAATCGCGGCGAATGTGCTGCTGGCCGCCTTTAAAGCCGTCATCGGCCTGGCGGCGAATTCCATTGCCATCGTCCTGGACGCGGTCAATAATATTTCCGACGCGGGGAGCTCCCTGATCACCATTATCGGAGCGAAGCTGGCGAGCCGGGAACCGGATAAGAAGCATCCCTTCGGTCATGGCCGCATCGAATATCTGAGCGCCATGATCATTGCCGTGATCGTGCTGTACGCGGGCATTACCTCCTTCGTGGAATCCGTCAAGCAGATCATTCATCCGGAAACGCCGGATTATAATGCCGTATCCCTGATCATTGTAGCGGTGGCCGTGGTGGTCAAAATTCTCCTGGGCCGGTATGTGAAACATACGGGGCTCCGGGTGCATTCGGATGCCCTGGTCAATTCCGGGGAAGACGCCACGATGGACGCGGTGATTTCCGCCTCCACGCTGGTGGCGGCGGGCATTTTCCTGATCTTCCATGTGTCGCTGGAAGCCTGGCTGGGCGCGCTCATTTCGATCATGATTATGAAGTCCGGCATCGAGATGCTCCTGGACACCCTTTCCCAGCTGCTGGGGGAACGCAACGATATCGAGCTGGCGAAGGAGATCCGGGAAACGGTGGCGTCCTTTTCTCCCGTCCAGGGGGTTTATGATCTGGTGCTGAACAATTATGGCCCGGATACCTGGAACGGCTCTGTGCATATCGAAGTGCCGGATACCTGCTCCGCGGATGAGCTGGACGAGCTGATCCGGGCAATCACTTTGGAAGTGGCCCGGAAGCACCGGGTGATATTGACCGCCATCGGCGTGTACTCCGTGAACACCCGGGATGAGGACGTGATCCGGACCCGGGAGAAGGTCAAGGAGATCGCGTTCAGCCATGAGCATGTGAAACAGATTCACGGGTTCCATCTGAAAAAGGATCAGAAAAGCATGCGGTTTGACGTGGTGATCAGCTTTGACGCGGAGAACCGGAGAGCCGTCTGGGAAGCGGTGGTGGCGGATGTGCAGAAGGCCTTCCCCGACTATGAATTGCAGGTGGCCATGGACACGGATTTCGCGGAGGAATGAGGACGCCCGGGAGCCCGGGAAAGGAAATCTCCGGACGATGCCTCGAAACGCATAAAAAGAGACGGACAGCCGAAGAGGCTGCCCGCCTTTTTTCATGAATCGGCTCCGATCCACACGCTCCCCGGAAAAGAGAGGGCTACGGAGAACGTTTGCAAGGTGCAAAAAAGAACGGACAGCCGAAAGGGCTGCCCGCCTTTTTTTGATGAACCCGGTTCGGTCTGCCTTTCCCCCGGCCAGGGGAGAAAGGCGTCAGCCGACTTTCCGGTTCAGAATTTCACCGTAAATAAATCCTTTGACGATATCGCTGCCCGCCCAGGAAAGGTTCAGCCCGGCGCCGGCTTCGGCGCTTTCGTCCGCCTCAGCCGGAGGCTCCCATCCATCGTGGCAGGGATCGGTGCCTTCCTCCGCGGAAACCCGCAGGCTGCCGGTGGGGATGGAGGCATAATCGTCGTGGCAGGGATCGGTGCCCTCCTTCGCGGAAACCCGCAGGCTGCCGGAAGGAATGGAGCCATAATCGTCGTGGCAGGGATCGATGCCCTCCGAAGCGGCCGGTCCCAGGCTGCCGGAGGCCGGCGCCGCCGGCATGCTGCCGCGGAACAGATGGGGGAATTCCCGCGCCATGCGGGCGTCCATGGAGGAGGAGATCTCCTGGGCCGGCGCCGTCCTGCCGGTCGGGGCCCGGTCAGCCGCGTCCGTCCTGAAGGAGGCTTTGGCCTGCTGCCGGGCCTGGGTATTTCCCGCCGCTTTCTTTTTGTTTTTGGAAGCGGCGCGGATCACCCAGAAAAGAAACAGGAGAAGCAGCGGAAGAAAGCTGGTGTCTTCCATGATCGTTGAGCTCCTTTCTCCGATGAGGAATTATTTCTTCCCCTGGGGATCCGCGGAAGACTGAGGCGCGCTGGCCTTGGCGATGGATTCCCGCATCTCCGTATCGGCGATGGTGTTCTTCATGTTGTAATAATCCAGGACGCCCATCTTGCCGTCCCGCAGGGCGCTGGCCATGGCCTTCGGCACTTCCGCCTCGGCCTCGACCACCTTGGCCCGCATCTCCTGGACGGAGGCCTTCATTTCCTGCTCCCTGGCGACGGCCATGGCGCGGGGCTCTTCCGCCTTGGCCTGGGCAATCCGGCGATCGGCTTCCGCCTGGTCCATCTGCAGCTGGGCGCCTACGTTCCGGCCGACGTCCACGTCGGCGATATCGATGGAAAGAATTTCATACGCGGTGCCCGCGTCCAGACCCTTGCTCAGCACGGTGCGGCTGATCAGATCCGGGTTCTCCAGCACTTCCTTATGGGTTTCCGCAGAGCCGACGGTGGTCACGATGCCTTCGCCGACCCGGGCGATAACCGTCTCTTCTCCGGCGCCGCC
>CAZMFY010000047.1:0-12664 GCA_964565635.1 uncultured Oscillospiraceae bacterium | reverse complement strand
CCTTTGCTTCGGCGGAGCTGCTGGCCCGGATCCGGGCCATGCTGCGCCGGAAGGAGGACTACCGTTCCGATCAGCTGGTTTTCGGAGATCTGACGCTGAGCCGGGCGGAAATGCTTCTGAAAAGAGGGGATCAGGCGGTCAAGCTCGGCAACAAGGCCTATCAGATCCTCGAAATGCTGATGGAGCAGCCCGGGCGGGTATTCGAAGTGAATCAGCTCATCGAGCGGGTCTGGGGATGGGATTCCGATGCAAACATGAACGTGGTGTGGGTGACGGTCTTCCAACTGAGAAAGGTGCTGAAGGAGCTGGGCACGTCGGTGACCGTAAAGGCGACCCGCGGCGTGGGGTATTCACTGGAGGAAGGAACATGATCCGAAAAATCCGATGGAAGTTTATCCGGATCGCCATGGCGGTGCTGAGCGTGACGATGCTGGTCATCGCCGTCGTGATCAACCTCGCCAACTGGGTCAACGTCCGCTCCGAGATTCAGGAAACGCTGACCGTCCTGGCGGAGAGCTTGGAAAAGGGAAACGTCGTCCCGGAAAAGCGGGGTCGCACCCGGCGGATGCAAAGCACCTTGGAGGAATCCCGATATTTCATGGTGTACTGCACCCGGGACGGAGAATATATCATCCGGGACGCGAGCCGTATCTCGGGAAAGACGGAAGAGGAGCTTCAGGCCATCGTGCTCCCGGCCATGGCCTCGGGCCGGAATTCCGGGAGGGCCGGCGATTATCAGTATCTGGTCCGGTGGGAGGATTCCGGCCGGGGAATCGCGGTCTTCCTGAACTGCGAAACCAAGTTCGATGCCATTCGCCGGCTGGCGCTTCTTTCCGCCATTGCCTGCGCGGGCGGCATCGGCATCGCCTGGCTGCTGGTATTTCTCTTCAGCGGACGGGCCATCCGTCCCCTGATCCGGAATGCGGAGGAGCAGAAGCGGTTCATCACCGACGCGGGGCATGAGCTGAAGACGCCGCTGGCGGTGATCGCCGCGAACATGGATGCCCTGGAGCTGGAGACGGAGAAAAACGAATGGATCGACAGCACCCGGGAGCAGCTGGGAAAAATGAAAAAGCTGGTCAGCGAGCTGACCTTCCTTTCCCGCCTGGATGAGGAAGGCGCAGCGCTGACCAGCGCCGAAATCGATTTTTCCGCCCTGATCCGGTCCGAGGCGGAAAGCTTCCAGGGCATGGCGGAATTTCAGGGAAAGAGCCTGGAAACGGAGATCGAAGAGGGGCTGACGGTGGCCGGAGATCCGGAATCCCTGCGGAAGGTGATCGGCCAGCTGTGCGACAACGCGCTGCGTTACGCGCCGGAGGGGGATACCATCCGTCTGACCGCCGGGAGGAACGGAAGGCAGATCTGCCTGGCGGAGGAAAACAGCCTGGCGGAGCCCATGAGCGAAGAGACCCTGTCCCGTCTGTTTGACCGGTTTTACCGTCCGGATGCCAGCCGGAGCAGGGAAAGCGGCGGAACAGGGATCGGGCTGAGCATGATCCGGGCCGTGGCGGAGAAGCACGGCGGGCAGGCCCGGGCGGAAATCACGAAGGAAGGTCGAATCCGTTTCCTCTGTATCCTTCCGGAAAAAGGACCCCATGGAGGGCCTCCTATAAATCGAATCACCCGGACCTGATCTCAGAACGGTCCGGGTGATTTTTGACGGTTTCCCGTCTTTTTCCGCGTTTTGCTTCAGCGCGGCTCTGGGGATGAGCGCAGGCGGGGCCGAGTTCCGGCTGCCGCCGTTTCCCGATTTATTCCAGAATATGCTCCCAGCCCTGGGCGATGATGGTCCGCACATGGGCATCCGCCAGGGAATAAAACACGCTCTTGCCCTGCCGCCGAGCCCGGATCAGCCCGCTGGCCTTTAAAAGCCGCAGCTGATGGGAAATGGCGCTCTGGGTCATGCCCAGGGTCTCCGCCAGATCGCATACGCAGACCTCCGCCTCAAACAGGACGAAGAGAATGCGGATCCGGGTCGTATCTCCGAAAACCTTGAAAAGCTCCGCCAGATCCTGCATCCTGCTTTCCTCCGGCAGCCGGCTTCGCACCAGGCTCACCAGATCCGTATGGATCAGCGGCTCCTCGCAGCAGTCGATCCCCGCGTCATATCGTTCGCTCATGCCTGTTTCCTTTCTCTGAAGAGGAGGATCCGCACCGCGTTCAGGACCGCGATCACCATCACTCCCACATCCGCAAAAATGGCCAGCCACATATTGGCGATGCCCAGCGCGCCCAGCAGCAGGCACAGCAGCTTCACGCCGATGGAAAACCAGATATTCTCCTTCACCACCCGCATGCAGAGCCTGGCAATGCGGATCGCCGTGGGCAGCTTCCGGAGGTCGTCGTCCATCAGGGCGATGTCCGCCGCTTCGATGGCCGCGTCGCTGCCCAGGTCGCCCATGGCGATTCCCACGTCCGCCCGGGTCAGCACCGGCGCGTCGTTGATGCCGTCCCCCACGAAGAGAACCTTTCCCTTCCCGCCGTTTTCGCGGATCAGGCGTTCCACCTCCGCCACCTTCGCGTCCGGCAGCAGCTCGCTGCGCCACTCGTCCATGCCCAGGATTCCCGCGATTTCCCCGGCGCTTTCCCGCCGGTCTCCGGTCAGCAGCACCGTCTTCCGGATGCCCTGCTTCCGCAGCCCCGCCATGGCTTCCGCCGCCCCGGGCTTCAGTTCATCGGCAATCAGGATATGCCCCAGATACTGTCCCTCCCGGGCCAGATGCACCACCGTGCCCGCGTGCCCGCAGGGCTTCGCCTGAATCCCCTCCCGGGCCATCAGCCGGTCGGAGCCGGCCAGCACCGTCTTTCCGTCGATCACGGCCTCCACGCCCATGCCCGAAAGCTCCCGGACCTCCCCGATCCGCTTCGCGTCCGGCGGCCCGCCGGCCGCGGTTTCCCATGCCTTCCGGATGCTGACGGCAATGGGATGGGTGGAGTAGGCTTCCGCCAGCGCCGCCAGCTCCAGCACCTCCCGCTCCTCCAGGGCCGCGTGGTGAATGCCCGCCACTTCGAAAACGCCCCGGGTCACGGTCCCGGTTTTGTCAAAGGCCGCCGTATTCGCTTCGGCCAGCGCCTCCAGATAGTTGGATCCCTTCACCAGCACGCCGTGCCGGGAAGCGATCCCAAGCCCGGCAAAAAAGCTCAGGGGAATGGAAATGACCAGGGCACAGGGACAGCTGATCACCAGGAAGGTCAGGGCCCGATAAACCCATGAGCCAAAGTCCGGATTCAGCCCCAGCAGCAGCCGGATGCCCGGCGGCAGCAGCGCCAGCGCCAGGGCGGCGCCGCACACCGCGGGGGTATAAATTCGGGCAAAGCGGGTAATAAAGGCCTCCGAGCGCGATTTCCGGCTGGAAGCGTTCTCCACCAGCTCCAGAATCCGGCTGGCGGTGGATTCCCCGAATTCACAGGTGGTCCGCAGATACATAAGCCCGTCCAGATTGACGCATCCGCTCTGCACTGCGTCTCCCGCCCGGGCGGTCCGAGGCACGCTTTCGCCGGTCAGGGCCGCCGTATCAATCCGGGACTCCCCGTCCGTCACGATTCCGTCGATCGGGATCCGTTCCCCGGGCTCCACGGCGATGATGCTTCCCACAGCCACCTCGTCCGGATCCACCGTTTCAAGGCTGCCGTCCTCCCGCTGAAGCCTGGCGCTGTCCGGCCGGATATCCATCAGATCCGCGATGGAGCGGCGGCTCTTATTCACCGCGTAGCTCTGGAACAGCTCCCCGATCTGATAGAAGATCATGACCATGGCGCCTTCCCGGTATTCCCCCAGCGCAAAGGCGCCGATGGTGGCCACGGCCATCAGAAAGCACTCGTCGAAGGGCTGCCGGTGCAGGATCCCCTTCCAGGCTTTCCGCAGGATATCGTATCCGGCCGTCAGATAGGGAATCAGAAACAGGCCCAGCGCCAGCCAGCGGTTTTCCGGGCCCCATATCATCAGGATCACCGTCATGGCGGCCGCCGCCAGAATGCGCGCCAGCATGACTTTCTGCTTTTTTGTCATCGTGCCTGCCTCAAAGATAAATCTCGCAGTCGTCTTCCACCCGCCTGCAGTTCTTCCGGACCTCCGCCATGACCGCTTTGGGATCCGCTCCCTCCTCAAAGGCCACGTTCATCTTCAGCAGCATGAAATTCACCGAGGCGTCCTGAACCCCGGCCGTCTTCTTCGCGGCCTCTTCCATCTTCAGGGCGCAGGCTGCGCAGTCTACTTCGATTTTATACGTTTTCTTCATGGAGAACCTCCCGTCAAAAAACATTTGAACGTTTGTTCATATGTTTATGTTACATCCTCTGCGCTCCCCTGTCAATCCTATTTTTATGCTTTTCGATCCCCTGTCGGTCTTTTCCGGAGAAGCGCTCCTTTTTCCGGGCTTCATTCTTGAAAACCGGAGGCCTGTATGGTAGACTGTTTCCGAAAAAGGCGGCCGCGACCGCCATGCTCCGACATCGGGAGGCGTTTTTCATGGCTTATTTCCAGCATCAGCGGGATCCCGGCGAGGATTACACCCGGCAGTTCGCCCCGGCCCGGGAAGATGAACAGGATGAATATGACGATTATAACGAAAATGATGAATACGACGGGTATGACGACGGCTTTGACGATCTGACGGAGGATCCGCCGGAGGAAGAAACCCTTTCGGAGGAGGAGGCCCTTCTGCTGGAGGAGGAGCGCCGGGAAGCCCGCCGGAGGCGTTTCCGAATCGCCGCGGGCTTCGGTGATTTTGCCGCCGCGCTTGCCGGAGCGGTTGTGATTCTGGCCCTGCTGGCCTTTCTGATTCAGATGGTGAAGTTCCTTTCCACGGATATTACCCAGAACTTCTCCCTCTGGCAGACAAAGTTTTAAATCCCCCGCCTTTTTCAGCCGGTTCAGGGCCCCTGCCCTGGTGCGCGGCGCAAAAAAAATCCTGCCGAAGGATCCGGCAGGTTTTTTTATTCGTTTTCGATCCGAATGACCTTTTCGGTGTGGGGCAGGGTATCGGGGAATCCGGCCCACAGGCCCCAGAGCTTCCAGGCCCGCAGATCCGTCTCTTCCGTGAAATCGGTGGTCACCAGCGGATGTTTTTCCCGCCAGAGGGCCGTCATCTCCGGCCTGTTCCGAAGCCCCAGCAGGACCGCTTTTTCCGGGAGGGGCATCGCCTCCAGCGCATTTTTTTCCGTGCCCAGCAGGGCCCAGGCGCAGATCCGGCTGATCCTGGCTTTCGGGTATCTTTTCCCCGAAACCGCCTCCAGCAGCTCCTCCAGGCTGCCGGCCCGGGCTGCCGCTTTCTGAATGCGGTCCTCCAGCCCTTCCGAAACATCCGGCACCTGTCTCAGTTCCTCCCGTGACATGCTCCGGAGCCTGGCCAGCGCCATCGCGTCGATTCGTTCCCGGCGGGGAACGTTTCCCGCCAGAAGCGCCCGGGTTAAGCCCTCCCTGCTGCAGGCCGGCATCGCTTCCCAGACCCCGCCGAAATACGCGCCCCGCCCCAGCGCTCCCCGCAGGGCGGAGGCGGAGGGTTCCTCCCGGTCAATCCGCGTAGCGTGATATCCGCCCCGGCGAAGCACGGGCACCGGCGTAATCTCCGCCTTCAGCCGCACGAGCGCCCGCAGATAGCACACCGCCAGAATATTATTGGGTTTTTCAAGGATTTCCCCATAGGCGGCCTTCTCCGCGGCCAGGGCTCTGCTCATCGCCTGGGGATACCCCATCCCCGATCCCAGCAACTGCCGAAGCCGGTCCCGAAAGGTTTCCTCCGGATACTCCAGCTTTTCCGCCGCCTCCCGCAGCAGCGCGGGATCCTCCGTTTCCGCCCCGAAGGCCAGATGCGTGACCCCCAGCCTGGAAAGCAGGCTCACCGCCCCCAGGGCATAGTGCTCCGCGTCCCGGACGGTCCAGGCGGCGGGCAGCGCGAACACCGCGTCCGCTCCCGCGAGCAGGGCGCACCGGGCCCGCTCATAGGGGGAAAGCAGCGCCGCCTCTCCCCGCTGTTTCAGGCATCCGCTGAGCGCGATATAAATAAAATCCGGCTGAACCGCTTCCCGGGCCAGCCGGATATGCCGCAGATGCCCGTTGTGGAAGGGATCATATTCTGCGATAATGCCAAGAATCTTCATCGTATCCTTCAAAATCAGGTTTCTCCACTGTGATTGCCGCGGACTCCGTTCTCCGATGGGGCCGTCTGTTCCCCGCCGTCCCTCCGGGGAAGCACCTCCACCAGCTGAGGCTTCCATTCGCTCCGGCCGCTTCTGCGCTTTTCCGTCGCCTTCAGCAGGATCATCCCCGCGGCCAGTCCGACGGCCGCGCCGATTCCGGCGCCCAGATCCCGGCCGCCCGTCATCAGGCTGCCGGCCAGCAGCCCCGCCAGCAGGCATAGGAGCGGCATCCCGTAGGCCACCGCGGATGCCTTCGTTACCATGGTATCCGGCATCTCCACCACGGCGATGTCGCCCACCTGTCCTTCTCCCTGAACCCAGAGCACATGCTCCCGCTTGCCTCCTTCGCAGGCGTTGCAGGTTGCGCAGGCCTCCGGCCGGCAGAAGGTGATCTCCAGCATGTTTCCCGTGACCCGGGTAATTTCTCCGGGCTGTCGCATGGCTGTGCGCCCCCTTTACATCTCGTCCATAATTTCCTCGATGGAAAGCGGAAAGGTGATCAGCGATCCGCCTTCCCCGGCAAATCCGGGCTGCAGATAGAACACCGGATTCCCGGTCTCATCCAGATAGAAATCCTCTTCCGGAAAGAACCCGTATTCCAGCTGCTCTTTCTCAAAATCCTCATACAGCGTGCCCTCCGGCAGCCCCTGCAGATAATCCCACATCATTTCCCGGACCAGCGCGTCCGCCTTGGCAGTCTGCCGGTCCTGCAGCCATGGATCCGTCTCTCCGGTGTTCAGGATGCCCAGCAGATACGGCAGCGCCACGGAGGAGCCGGGCTTGATATCCTTCCGGGAGAAGGTGTGGCCCGACCAGGTGTTCAGCTCCTCCTGCCGGGTATGCAGCAGGACGGAAAAGAAATCCTCGTTGTTGCAGGTCACCTCATAGGTGATCTCCACCAGGATATCCTCCTTCGGATCCAGGGTCCGGTAATAATCCGCGTTCATGGGAATTCCAAACCCTTCCGCGTCCTCCGCTTCGTACTGATAAAAGCTGTTGATCAGCTCCGCGGCGGGTTCTTCCGGGTCCACCTGGGGATAGCTGTACCGATAAATATAGGCCGCGTGATCGTTCAGCTCCTCCCGGATCTCCGCCTGAAGATCCTGCCCGAGGGAGAGCGGCTCCGCCAGGGCGGGCAGCCAGAGTCCGGTCAGCCACAGGCCCGCCAGCAGCATCGAAATCCCGGTCCGCCAGTGTTTCCGTCTCATCTTCACCGGCTCCTTTCCTCTCTTTTCGAAAGCCTATTTGGTATAGGTATATCTGGCATTCAGATAGGGCATGCTGTTATAGGATGAATAGGCATCCGCGTACAGCCTGTAATAGGAACCCACCTGCCAGCTCGTCCGGCTGTAGTTTCTCACCGTCACCGGCCTGCTCTTCCCGTCCTCGCTGGTGTTAATGACGACGATCTGAGGTTTCTCCGAAACCACGTACTGAACCACCCCGGTCACCACGTAAACCTGCCCGTAGCTGGTCCGGTACGAGAGGTTGCCCAGCAGCTCGCTGTACCCCTCCTCGCTCAGCGGCCAGGCCTTGACCGTATATTCATCCGCCGGCGGCACATAATATACGCTGTGCTCCACCACGGAGGGCTTCTTCCCGGGATAGGAGGCCGTGATGGAAATAATGTTATCCCCGATATGATCGAAAACCGCGTTAAAGGTAAATTTCCCGGTAGAATCCAGATTGGTCACGTCCAGGTCGGAGTAGGGAGAATTCACCTCCACGTAGGCGCCCGGCAGGGTGGTTGCGCTGACCTTCATCACCTTCTGATAGGTGGTTCCGTAGGTTCCCACCGCCAGATCCAGCGGAATCTCCTGGGGCGCCCGGTAAAGCACCACGGAGATGGCGTTGTCCCGGCAGTACTGGCTGCGCACCACAATGTCGAACACGTTATCCCCGATGGGCTGAACCGTCGCGTTGTAATACATGATCCCCGTTTCGGAGGACACCGTGTCCGAGCAGTCCACGCCGTTGACCGTCACCCGGGATCCTGCACGCACCGTAATCTGGATCGTGCTCATGGTGGTGGCCACCTCGGTCCGGAAGGAATCCGGAGAATCCAGGGTGATGGGGCTCAGGGGAATAAAGATCGTATAGGTGATGGGCTCCATGGGCGTCTGCTTTCCGGCGGAGGTCTTCAGGAAGGGCGTCAGGGTCACGTCCATGCTCTCTTCCAGGGTGCCCTCATAGTTGTCATACCAGAAATGATCCGCCACCTGAATCGTGGCGAAGCCGCCGGACACCATGTAGCTGGCGTGCAGCTCCCGGATGTAAATCTGGGTGCCGTCCTCCCCGGGAATCAGGATGGTATGGGCCGCCAGGTCGTCCATCATGGAGGAGGTCACGGAGGCGGAGGATTTATAGGCGTATACCGGCGTCCGTTCCGTAAAATACTTCCAGGTAAAATATCCTCCGACCCCCAGGGCGGCCACGATCAGCACCGTCAGCAGCACCGAAAGAATCCGCTTCCGTCTTTTCGCCCGGGAGGGCAGCTTCCCGCTGAGGGAGGCCGCGTAGGAATAATGATGATCCTCGCCGGGATCGGAATAGACCGGATCGTAGCTGCGGGGCTCAATAAAGCCGCCGCTGTCGTCCATATAGCGCACGCGGTGCCGGATCTCCGCTTCCTGCTCCGCGGCCCGCCCCGCGGCGGAAACCCGGCGCAGCCGGACGACCCCGGTCCGGGGCGCGTCCGGATCCTCCTCCGCGATGACGCCCCGGGAGGCGGGGGAATTCTCCAGCATCTTCTGCTTCCGGGCTTCCCCCTCCTGCTTGCGCACCTTGAATTCCTGCATCTCCCGGGCCAGCACGTCCCTGGCGTCCGGCGTCCGGTCCTCCAGGCCGAACTCATCCACCCGGATGTAGGCCGCGCTCTGTCCCTCGTCCTTCAGGGAATCCTTCCATTCCAGCCGGGAAGCCGCGTCAATATTCAGAGGAAAGCCGCATCTGGCGCAATGGGGCATCGATGCTCTGTTCCACGTTCCGCATTCCGGGCATTTCATCAGCGGGCTCCCCTCCTTCTCTCCGTTCTTCTGAAAACTGCCTGCTTATTCCTCGTCGTCAATCACCAGGAAGCTGTTCTGCAGATAGTTGGCCATGGCCTGCCTGCAGGCTTCCCAGTCAATTTCCTGTACGGCCATGGCCGCAAAGGTGATGGGGGTCGCCGCCCCGTCCGGAGGAATCCGAAGCTCCTCGATGGTGCAGTCCCGGAGGCCGTAGGCGTATCCGGCCGCTTCCAGCATTCCTTCCAGATTGATATTGGTTTTCGTGTTGTTATTCATCACGTTGTTGACCAGTGCTTCCGCGTCCTCCCAGGTGATCTCCCTGCATTTATCCGCCAGGGTGCTCAGCACGGTCCGGACCCGCTGGGTCCGCATAAAGTCGCCGCCGCCGCCCACCTTTCGAATGCGCATGTAGATGACCGCGCTGTGGCCGCTGAAGTGGTACATCCCCGGCCGGTGATTGCTTCCGGACCGCAGATCCGAGCCGGTGGTCAGGTTCTTCACGGATCCCGGCGGCACGGCATACCGCTGCAGATAGGAAATCTCCGAGGCGGTCAGCTCGATATCCACCCCGCCCAGATAATCCACGATGTTGGCGATCTGGGTAAAATCGAAGAGGATATAATCCTCCACCTTCACGTCCATGTGCTGGCTGATGACCCGGCACAGGGCTTCCGGGCCGTGATCGTTATAGACGTAGTTGATCCGGCCGTATTTTTCCATTCCCGGCTCGCTGTCCGGCTTCTGGATAATCGCGTCCCGGATGAAGGAGGTCAGCATGATGCGGTGGGCCCGGGTGTCCAGGGTCACCAGCACCATCCCGTCCGTGTTGCCGTACAGATCCTTCCGTCTGCCGTCGCCGGAAACTGGCGTTTTCGCGTCATCCGGCCTCGGCCTGATATTCCACTGATCCACGCACAGCAGCAGATAGTGATGCTGCCCTTCGATCATGGGGGAAATCTGGTTGTAGGGGATGATCTGAAAAGGGGTTGGGGTCCGGGTATCCGCCGCCGCCGGCAGCGCCGCCGCCATCAGACAGGCCAGCAGCCCCAGGCAGATCCATTTCCGCATCGTCATACGGCACACTTCCTTTCCACGTTCAGGCATCGGAAACTGATTAATTATTATACAACTGTTTTGTTTTTATTGCAAATTAATGAATAAATCCGGAATTTCTCCCGGGCGCCCCGTTAAAAAGGCGCCTGGATCCGGAACTCCCGGCCGTCCAGCGCGGGCAGTTTCCCTCCGGTATGCAGCATGAGCCGGACCGCGCACAGCTTCAGCGTCCGGACCTTCTGATCCCGGTTCCAGGACCGGTCCCCGTACACATCGTCCCCGAGGATCGGATGCCCCAGGGCGGCCAGGTGGGCGCGGATCTGATGGGTCCGCCCCGTATACAGCCTCACCCGCAGCCGGGAGACCGCCCCCGCCTCCAGGGTTTCGTATCCCGTCCGGATTCTTTTGGCCTCCGGGGAAGGCTGATCCGTCACCCGCACCTTGCCCGCCTTCGCGTTCTTGATCAGCCAGGCCTCCAGATCCGCGGCGGGCGGCTTGGGGATGCCCCGCACCAGGCATTCGTATTCCTTTTCGGTTTCCCGCTTCCGGAAGCAGTCCTGCAGAATCAGAAGCGCATCCTCCCGCTTCGCGAAGAGGCACAGCCCGCTGGTCTGATGATCCAGCCTGTGGCAGGCCGCCGGCCCGGAAGCCTCCGGATCCCGCGCCGTCACGTATCTGCGGCAGAGCTCCGTCAGCGTCACCCCGCCTTTCCCGTCCGCCTCCACGGAAATGCCCGCCGGCTTGTTGACCAGCAGCACGTCCTCATCCTCGTAAACCACCTGCAGCAGCTCCCGGTCTTCCGCTTCTCCCGGCTGCAGATAGATCCGGATCTCCTGTCCGGCCCGGACCTTCTCCCCCCGGTCGATCCGCCGTCCCTCCAGCTTCACGTCCCTGCGCAAAAAAGCCGCACGGACCGAAGGTTCCGGCAGCTCTGGAAAATAGCGGGCGATCAGGCGGTCCGCCCGTTCCCCTTCTCCCTGCGGGGGAATGATCAATTGATAAAGCTTCACTGTATTCGCTCCATGTTCAGGGTAAACCACCTGGGTGTGCGCCGGTGGATCTCCCGGACCGCGTCCTTCATTTCCGGCGTCAGCAGGCAGGAAAGCTTGGCGGACAGTACTTCCTCCATGGCCTCCTCCGGGGCGTCCTGCTTGGCCAGCAGCATCAGATCCTCCACCAGCTCCTCCGGGCTGATCTCCGGCCGGACCGCGTCCGCAATCAGGCCCAGCAGGCTGTCATACAGCGGATCCTCCACCTCCATCAGGCTGCCGTAGAGATCTTCCAGCGCCGTCTGGTTCAGCCCCGGATGAAAGCCCTGGTCCGTCCGGCACAGATCCTCCGGCTCCGCCAGTCCCGGATGAAGCAGCATCAGCTGCCCTTCCCGGGTGCGCATGGTTTCGTAGGCCGTGTACAGGGTTCGCATGTACAGATCCGGGCGGTTCGCCGCCAGGGAGCCCTGGAGCCGAAAGCCCAGGTCCCGCAGCACGATCTCCGCGGGCATCATACCGGCCAGGTACAGGGTGTTATCCGCCGTTTCCAGCGCTTCCTGCACCACATCCCGGACTTTTTTCATCTCGTCGCTGGCCAGCATCATCAGGAAGGCCACGCAGATCTGCCGGGGCATGCGGATCCAGGAGCCCTTTTCCGGCTGCATCCGGCACCACATCCGATGCACCAGGGACCGGGCCGCGGGCAGTTCGTTCCCGTCCGCCAGCGGCGCCTCCCCGCCCACCAGCGCCAGCCGGAGCATCAGCATGAACTCTTCCTCGCTCAGTAGCCCGATTTCCGCCGGAAACTGACTGAGCACCTGCGTCCGCATTTCCTCGATGGTGTGCAGTCGCGGTTTCTTCTCCTCCCGGGCAAAAAAAGACTGGCTGAAAAGCTGTTCCGCGTCAAGATCTGTTGTTTCCCGGTCAAAAAGGCCGCGCCCGCCCAGTCCTGCCAATTCCTTTGAGCAGGCCTCCAGGCGGGCGCCCCGAAGCACGGTCAGCGTGCGATCCGCCCACTTTCCCGCGCGGCTGTTTCGTTGCAAGCGCATAAATAATCCTTTTACGAAATTTTCAGAATCCAGCCGTTTTCGTCCGGCAGACGGCCATACTGAATGCCCGTCAGCGTGTCGTACAGCTTCTGGCTGATGGGGCCGATCCCGCCGTCGCCCACGGTAATCCGCTCATCCTTCAGCGCCAGGGTGCCCACGGGGCTGATTACCGCCGCCGTCCCTGTGCCAAAGGCTTCCGTCAGCTTGCCGCTCTTGGCGTCCGCGAAAATCTCATTCACGTCCAGCTTCGCCTCTTCCGTCTCATACCCCAGCTGCCGGGCCAGCTTCAGCACGCTGTCCCTGGTAATCCCGGGCAGGATGGAGCCGTTCAGCTTCGGCGTTACGATCTTGTTCCCGTAGGCAAACATCATATTCATGGAGCCGACTTCCTCCACATACTTCTGCTCCACGCCGTCCAGCCACAGCA
>CAZMFY010000046.1:0-12949 GCA_964565635.1 uncultured Oscillospiraceae bacterium | reverse complement strand
AAGGCGATATCGCCCCCGGCGAAATCACCTTCTACCGCCTGCAGTGCGACAGCGACGGCATCGTCCGGGCTTATCTGGCCCAGGGCGAGGTGCTGCCTGTGGCGACCCGTTCCTTCGGCGGCATCGGCATCTTCGCCATTCCGGAGATGGGCCGCTTCTATCGCCATGTGCTGGTGCAGAAGCGCTATCCGCATCACGGCGCCGTGGCCTTCGCCCACTGCGCGAAGCAGCTCTTCGAGGTCTTTAAGTATCTGGGCGTCCAGGATATCGCCTGGAATCAGCCCAAGTCTCTCCCCTATCCCACGGAAAATCCCTGGGCCTGATCGGGAGTCCGCATGATCTTCACGCCCTTGGGGACTGATCTCCTCAAGGGCATTTCAATCCTGTTTGAAGGAAGGGTATCATGAAAAAATTTCTCGGTATCACCTTTGGCGGACTGCAGCGGAAAACGCTGCAGCTGTCGCTGGTCCTCCTGCTGCTGGTTTCCCTGGCCAACGTCGCCATCAACGTCTGGTCCAACCAGATGCTGACGGACGTGGTTGCCCAGACCCGGGAGGAGCAGACCCAGGCCATTTCCCGCATCTCCGAGGAAACCATGCTCGGGGTTCAGGAGAACGCGTTGGTCGAAATCAACCGGCTGACCGCCGCCACCGCGGACGCGGAGTTTTCAGAGGTCGTTCATGACCTTTATACCCTGCAGACCATGGCCCAGGGCATTATCGAGAATCGAAGCACGCTCGCGCCCATCTCCGTCAGCCCGCCCAGCGCCGCCATGGCCGGCACCGTTTCCGCCATGATGCTCTGCGAGGCGGGCGTGGACTATACCCAGTCGGAAAACCTGGGGCTCATCGCCCATCTGAGCACACCCATGATCGCCCTGTGCGCCAGCTCCGACAAGATTGACGGATGCTTCATCGGCCTGGAGGACGGGACGGATCTCAGCGTGGATGCCGAGGCCGCCGCCAAGCTGGATTCCCAGGGGAATCCCATTCCCTTCCCGGTTCGTCAGCGTCCCTGGTATCGGGGAGCGGCGGAAACACGCGCACTCTTCTTTACCGGCATCATGCCGGACGCCTTCACCAAGCGCCTGCTCATCACCTGCTCCCTGCCCATCGAAGTGGGCGGAGAGCTGAAAGGCGTCGTGGGCATCGACATCATTCTGGACGGGGTCAGCAGCTTCCTGAGCTCCGACAGGTCAAAAGGCACCATCATCTTTGCCGTGAATGATGAAGGCCAGTTGATCCTTTCCTCCGAATCCGAAGGACCCTTCGCCGTGCAGACCTCGGATCAGGCTCCGGATCTCCGGGCGTCGGACAATACCGACTTCGCCGGTCTTGTCACCCAGTCCCTGGGGGAAGCAACCGGGCTGCACCTGACGTCCGTCGATGGCGTCCCATATTTCATGGCCGGCACCCCCATGCCCACCGTGGGCTGGTCCGTGATTACGGCGGTGCCCAAGTCCCTGACCGATGAGCCTGAAAAGGCGCTGCTGGCCGCCTATGACGAGATCAACGAGAAGGCCTCCGCAACCTATGCTGAGGGAAGCGCGGCGCGGCAGACCATCGGCATTCTCGCCGCGGTCGTTTTCGTCGTCCTCGGCGCCATTCTCTCCATGCTGTACGCCCGCCGCATTTCCAAGCCCATCGAGACCATTACCCGGGATATCGTGGATGCGGGCAATACGGGCAGCCCCTTCGTCATGAAGGACGCCTACCGCACCAATGACGAAATCGAGGTGCTGGCGGAATCCTTCGCGGATCTGTCGGACAAGACCCTCCGGTATATCGACGATATCACCCGCATCACCGCGGAAAAGGAACGGATCCATACGGAGCTGCACATGGCCAACCTGATTCAGGCCAGCCTGCTGCCCCATGCCTTCCCGCCCTTCCCGGACCGGAAGGAATTCGATCTGTTCGCCTCCATGGATCCCGCCAAGGAGGTGGGCGGCGATTTCTATGATTTCTTCTTCATCGACCACGATCACCTGTGCCTGGTGATGGCAGACGTCAGCGGCAAGGGAATCCCCGCGGCCCTGTTCATGATGCTGTCCAAAACCATCCTGCAGTCCTGCGCCATGCTGGGCCGCTCCTCGGGCGAAATACTCCAGAAGACCAACGAAGCCCTCTGCTCCAATAACCAGGTGGAAATGTTCGTCACCGTCTGGCTGGGCATCATGGACGTAACCACCGGAAAGATCATCTGCGCCAACGCGGGCCATGAATATCCGATTCTGAAGCGGGTCGGCGGCTCCTATGAGGTCTATAAGGATCACCACGGCTTTGTCATCGGCGGCATCGACGGCATGAAGTATAAGGAATATGAGATCCAGCTGAACCCCGGAGACAGGCTCTTCCTGTATACGGACGGGGTGCCGGAGGCCACAAACAGCGAAAACGAGCTCTTCGGTCTGGATCGGACGCTGCAGGCCCTGAATGGCGCGGCGGAAGAGATGCCCCGGGAAACCATCAAAGCTGTCCGCCGGGCAGTGGACGACTTCGTAAAGGAAGCGGAGCCCTTCGACGATCTTACCATGCTCAACCTGTATTATACCGGGATTCCGTCCGATAAACCGGCCGGGCCGGAAGGAGGAAATGAAGCATGAAGGAACTGACTATAAAAGCCGCCATTGAGAATCTTCCGGCGGTCACCGCCTTTCTGGATGAAATTCTGGAAGCCGCGGATTGCTCCATGAAGGCCCAGATGCAGCTGGACGTGGCCATGGACGAGCTCTTTGGCAACATCGCCCGGTATGCCTACGCCCCCGGGGAAGGCGACGCCACCGTGCGGGTCAGCGTGGACGCGGACGCCCGCGTCGCGGAAGTGACGCTCATCGACAGCGGGATTCCCTTCAATCCGCTGGAAGCCTCCCAGCCGGATACCGCCGCTTCCGCGGAGGACCGGCCCATCGGCGGGCTGGGCATCTTCCTGGTCCGGAAAACCATGGATGACGTGTCCTACGTCCGAGATGGGGACCGTAACGTCCTCACCCTGCGGAAAAAGATCTGAATCGGAAGCACATCTGATGCTGTCCGGTCCGGATGGGGACCGTAACATCCTCACCCTGCGGAAAAAGATCTGAATCGGAAGCGCATCTGATGCTGTCCGGTCCGGATAGGGACCGCAGCGTCCTCACCTGCGGAAGAAGATCTGAATCGGAAGCGCATCTGATGCTGTCCGGTCCGGATGGGGACCGCAGCGTCCTCATCTTTGGGAAGAAGATCCGAATCAAAAAAACGGATGCAGCATCATAAAATCGCCGCCATACCCGTTCAGCATGGCGGCGATTTCATGTCTGGAATTCCCTGTCCTGCCCGTCGGTCCTCCCGCGTTCATCCCCTCCGCATCCTCCGCGGAGGGAAGCGGCTCCGGGTCGGTCATTCTCCCCTGCGCTCTTTCTTCTTCAGCTCCAGCATGCCTCTGGGAATATGGCAGTATCCTCCCGGGTTCTTATCCAGGTACTTCTGATGATATTCCTCGGCGGGGAAAAAATTTTGCAGAGCCATGACCTCCACGGCCAGGGGCTGCCCGGCCTTCTCCCGCTCCCGGCTGTATACGGCTCGGATCTCCGGCAGCTGGCTCTCCTCGGTATAATAGATCCCCGTGCGATACTGGATTCCCTCGTCATGGCCCTGCCGGTTCACGGATACCGGGTCGATGACCATGAAATAATAATCCAGCAGGCTGGTAAGGGAAATCCTGGTTTCGTCATAGCGCACCCGCACCGTCTCCGCATGGCCCACGGAATCGCAGACCTCCCGGTAGCTGGGCGCCTTATGCGGCCCGTTGGCATAGCCCACCTCAGTCTCCATGACACCGTCGAACTGGTCGAAGAATTTCTGGGTTCCCCAGAAGCAGCCGCCCGCCAGATAGATCTCCTTCATTCCTGGTACCTCCCCCATCTTATTGCCTGATGCGTCATGAAACAGAACCTTCAAGCTTTCTTCCTTCATCCGCCATGAACCATGTTCAGGATCTGAAGCACCGGCATCATATCCCGCATCCGCAGCGTTTCTCATCGGCATCGGTTTCACAGCTTCTGTAGGGTCATCCGCTGCATGCGGACCGGAAAGCTTTGTTGTCAGCACCGCCTTCACAGATTCTGCAGCCCCATCAGGAGCATGCAGACCAGAAAGCCGCCCACCATCATGCAGGAAAAATATATCGGCCACTTCCCGCCCTTGTTGAATCCGTAGAAATCATTCCAGCGCTTCTCCTCCGGGGCAAAAACCACCTTGTAGAGATACCAGGTGCCGTAGAGGATCACCGGAACCATGCCCCACAGGCTCACGCCGAAGCTCATTCCCCGGCGTTCAAATACCAGGAAGGACAGCAGCGCGGCCATGGGCGTAATCAGATGCATGAACAGGTCGGAGCCCTTCAGCAGCTTGGCCAGGCCTCCCTTGCCCAGGCCGGGGGCCAGAAAGAAGAACACCGTCAGCATGGTGACCGTCACCGCGGCCGTCCCCACATATTTTACCGTCCAGGCGAATTCGCTTTTCGGAAACAGGCACATCAGAAGCGCGGAAACGGCGCACAGCACGTTGCTCTGGGTAGTAAAGAACCGCAGGGCAAACCGGCCCTGTTCCACGTTCCAGGCGCCGTCCTTCCGGAAAAAGCGTACGGTCAGCACCAGGGTCACAATAAAGATCGCCGCGTTCAGCAAAAGGTCCATCTTGCGTATCTCCTTCTCAAGGCTGCCGGGAAAGTCCGCGGGCCGGATTCATTTTCGTCCGCTGCCGCCTTCCCCGGGCATCCGCCATAAATCTCGGGAATCAGAAGCATTTCTGCTTTCTCTCTTTTTTACACTGCTCTATCTTGCCGCAGCGGTAGCACAGCTCGTTGTCGCACATTCCGTCGTTGTTAAAGCAGGAAAGAATATTTCCCACCGTGGTCTCCGCGATGTTGTTCAGCGCCTCCTCCGTCAGAAACGCCTGATGGGATGTCACGATCACATTGGGCATGGAAATCAGCCGGGCCAGCAGATCGTCGTTCATAATATGCCCGGACCGGTCTTCAAAGAAGATATCGGCTTCTTCCTCATAAACGTCCAGGCAGGCCGCCCCGATCTTCCGGGCCTTGATGCCCTCCAGCAGCGCCTCCGCGTCGATGAGCGCACCCCGGGACGTATTGACGATGACCACGCCTTTCTTCATCCGCTCGATGGCCTCCGCCCCGATCATGTGCCTCGTTTCATCCGTCAGCGGGCAGTGCAGGGAGATGATATCGCTTTTCTCAAACAGCTCCTCCAGGGTCACATACTCGATCCCGCTGTCCGCCGCGGGAAAGCGGTCGTAGGCGATGACCCGCATGCCGAATCCCCGGCAGATATCGATGAAGATCCGGCCGATCTTGCCCGTGCCGATAACGCCCACCGTCTTTCCGTGGAAATCAAATCCCGTCAGCCCGTTCAGGGAGAAGTTGAACTCCCGGGTCCGGTTGTAGGCCTTGTGAATCCGCCGCACGCTGGTCAGCAGCAGGGCCATGGCGTGCTCCGCCACCGCGTAGGGGGAATAGGCGGGCACATGCACCACGTGGATCTTTCCGTAGGCGTGCTGCACATCCACATTGTTGTATCCCGCCGAGCGCAGGGCAATCAGCTTTACCCCGTATTCATACAGGCTGTCGATAACCTTGGCGTTCACCGTGTCGTTGACAAAAACGCACACCGCGTCGCAGCCCTTCGCCAGCTCCACCGTATCCTCGTTGAGCTTTGTTTCCAGAAACCGGAACTGCACGCCCCGCTGCGCACCATAATATTCAAACGAAGGCCTGTCATATGCCTTCGCGTCAAAAAAAGCAACCCTGATCATTTCTTCTTCTCCTTTGCCCATCGAGCCGATGCTTCCGACAATCACCGCAGGTCCTCCCCACTCCGGGCTATTGTACTATCTTTTTGTGAAATTGCCAACCCAACCTGTTCCAGCAGTTTCTTACTGGCCTGCACTGCGATTTCCCGCTCCGGATAGAGCATATCAATGTGTTCTACCACAGCGTCTCTATCCTGCTTGACCTCTTTCTATGATCACAGTGCCATTGTAATCGACGGAAATGGCGTTTGCAACCCACAGACGGGAACGATATTGCCAGCTGATTTCATTTCCGAAAACTGCGCCGATCCGGGATAAAGAAGCATCCTGGGGCTTTCTTATACCGAAAAAAGCCATCCCCCGGCACTGCGTCGGGGGATGGCTCCGGAATCGTATGGGGGCAATCAGGAAAAGGCGGACTCAGCTCTTTTTCGCGAAACGCAGCACGTTCCAGCTGAGCGCCGGGAGGAGTATCTCCCCCCTGCCGCCGTCTATCGGGGTAACCGGAAGCGTAAAGGGCACAACGTTCTCCGGATTTTCTTCCGTGTTCACCGCTTTCACGTCGTCGTGGTGCATCGCGATATGCTCCGTCATCACCAGATCCCCAAAGGCGCGCAGGTCGAGGCCGAGGAGGCAGTCCTCCTGGAGATCCCGGTTCACGCAGAAGATCGTCAGACTGCCGTCGTCGCTCTCTGTCGCCATCGTGTCGAGTACGGGTACGCCCTCGTAATCGCTGCAGTCGTAAACGGGCGTCTTGACGATCGGGCGCAGTGCCGTGCCGCGGCCGTATTTCGAGGCATGCATGAAGGGATAGTAGATCGTCTGGGCCCAGCAGCCGCCCCCGTTGCGCGTCATAATCGGCGCAATGACATTCACGAGCTGCGCGAGGCAGGCGATCTTCACCCGGTCTGAATTGCGCAGGAGCGTGATCAGCATGGAGCCGACCAGCAGCGCGTCCTCGAAATTGTATACATCCTCGAGCAGCGGAAGCGCACGGTCCCATTTCTCCCGCTTCCAGATTTCCTTGTCCTGCTCGTTCGAGTGATACCAGACGTTCCATTCATCGAAGGAAAGGTTGATTTGCTTTTTGCTGTGCTTCTTCGCGCGAACAGCGTCGCAGATTGAAACCACGCCGCGGATGAAATCATCCATATCCATCGTGCGCGCAAGGAAGCCGGGGGTATCCCCTGTCGGATTGCCGTAATAGCGATGCAGCGATACATAGTCCACATTGTCATAGCACTCGCCAAGCATCGTAAGCTCCCAGTCTCCGAAGGTCTGCATCTCGCTGGAGGAGGAGCCGCAGGCGACCAGCTCGATCGAGGGATCCACCCACTTCATCATCTTCGCCGCCTCGTTCGCCGTCCGTCCGTATTCATAGGCCGTCTTCTGCCCCATCTGCCAGGGACCGTCCATCTCATTGCCGAGGCACCAGAGCCGGATGCCGAAGGGATCCTTCCGCCCGTTTTCCGCGCGCAGATCCGAAAGCCGGCTGCCGCCCGGATGATTTGCGTATTCCACGATGTCCCGCGCGTTCTCCGGGCCCCGGGTCCCGAGGTTGACCGCGTACATCATTTCCGAACCCGCCTGCTTTGCCCATTCTGCAAATTCGTGAAGGCCGACTTCGTTCGTTTCCGTCGTAAACCAAGCAAGGTCAAGTCGCTTTGGGCGGCTTTCGCGGGGGCCAACGCTGTCCTCCCAGCGGAAGCCGGAGACGAAGTTTCCGCCCGGATAGCGCACGATCGGCACTCCGAGCCTGCGGACCGCGGCGAGAACGTCCTTCCGAAAGCCCAGCTCGTCCGCCAGCGGGTGGTCCGGCTCGTAGATGCCGCCGTAGACCGCACGCCCCAGATGCTCGATAAAGGATCCGTATATCCGCTCATCCACGCGGCTGACGACATAATCCCGGTCCAGTATAACGCTTGCTTTTTTCATGGACTTATCCTTTCACGCTTCCGGCGGTCATGCCCGCAATGAAGGTTTTCTGGCAGAAGAGATAGATGACGACGATCGGCACAACGGTGAAGATGAGGTTCTTTCCCCTGAATTCATACATCGCAAGTCCGTAGCCCACCATGGCGCCGAAAAAGAGGCCGATCCCGGTCTGCAGGATCATGATGATGGCGCTGGACTTGTACCAGTGCCAGTATACACCGTCCCGGTAGGTGTTCAGAGCGGTATAGTTCTGAAAAGAAGAAATACCGGGATCAAATTTCAGCGTCAGCCCGTAGCGCATCATTTCGGTGCCTGGCTTCAGGGAGCTCATGAACATGAACGCGAAGGGTACCATCGCGAAAACGGCCACCAGCACCATGAGCGCGTTCGCGAGAACGCTGAGCACGGACCGTTTCTTACCACCTATTTTATTCTGATTCGCGGCCATGTCAATCCTCCTTTCGGAAGAACCCCATCAGGATCAGCTGAAGGAGGTTCACAACGAGCACGAGGGCGAGCAGCACAAGACCCACAGCGGAGGCAAGCCCGAGATTATTCTTTTTGAAGCCCACCATGTACATATATCCCACGATGGTACGCCCAACACCGCCGGCGTTGTTCTGCTGCCAGAGGGCCACGGATTCGGTGAACATGCTGAAGCCGCCGAGCACCGTAATGGTGATGACGTAGATCAGCACCGGCCGGATGCTTGGCAGCGTGACATGGAAAAACCGCTGGACGGTGTTCGCGCCATCGATTTCGGCCGCCTCGTAATAATCTGAGGGAATCGCCTGCAGGCCGGAGAGATAGTACACGATGTTAACGCCATTCCAGCGCCACAGCGTCAGAAGGATCAGCACGACGTTCCCTGAGCCGGGATAGCTGAGCCACTTGACTGGCTCAAGCCCGAAAAAGGTCAGCATGCGGTTCACCGTTGCTGTCTCCAGCGTTCCGAACGCCAGCCGGAAAACGATTCCCGCCACGATGATGGATGTCAGGGACGGGATGAAGAACAGCGAGCGGAAGAAGCTCTTTCCCCTGACCAGGCCGGAATTCAGGATACAGGCGATCAGCAGCGGGACGATCGTAAGGATGATCACGTCCCACAGGGCGTACCGGCCGGAGGTCATGAGCGCCATCTGGAAATCGCGGGTATTGAGCTTCAGATAGTTTTTCAGCCCGATGAACTCATGGTGGTTCGGGCCATCAATCTGCTGGAAGCTCATGATGACCGTCATGATCAGCGGATACAGATAAACAAACAGGAAAAACACAACAAACGGCGCGACAAAGACATAGGGAACGACTTTGGGACTGTTCAGAAAATACCCCTTTTGTCTCAAGGGCGGCCGTTTTACGGAAGTTTTCTGCATTTTCGCGGGCTCCATTCTGAATTCGTCGGTGATAGAACAGCGTAAAAAAGGCTCCTACGAAGAAGCCGGAGGGGGGATCTCCCCCTCCGGTCGGATACGCTCCGTCGATCAGTCGATCTGGCTGCGGAGCTCTTCGGCGCAGTCCTTCGCGATCTGCTCGGGATCCTCGCGCAGCTCCACCACGTTGAACGGCTCGCCATCCTTCGCCTCGCGCGGCTCCACCAGACGATACGCCATCTGGGTCTTCACGATGTCGGTCGCAGTCGGGAAATACTCGGTCAGGCAGGTATCCGGGATATCGTCCAGCACGCCGTTCAGCATGGCGAACAGGTCCTCGTCATAGTACTCGAAGAACTTGTTCGGCTCCTGCATCTCTTCAGAGCCATAGACGTCCTTCAGGATCGGGTCAAAGCCGCAGATCTTCCAGGTGGTCACGCAGCCATCGAAGGTCAGGCAGGCATACGCCAGGAATTCCTTCGCGATTTCAACGTTCGGGCTGGAGGCGACGACGGCCGTGCCGGTGCCGCCCATCTGCGCGGACTTGTGGCCGCCGTCCGCCCACAGGGGCATCGGGGCAACCTTCATCTGGCCCTTCAGATCGGGCATGTAGTTGGTGAAGCGGTCGATGTACCAGAAGGGCATGCAGACCGCGGCGCAGTTGCCGCCGTTCATCCAGCCCCAGTACTCCTCTGTGTGGGTCCATCCGCCCGGGCAGGGGATCGCCGTGCCGTCATCCAGCATGGACTTCATGAACGCAAGCGTGTTCACAACAACCGGCTCGTCCATCCGCACCTGATTGTCGGGCGTGAGCCAGTCGCCGCCGTGCTGATTGACCATCGGGTACACGCTCCAGCAGTCGGCGCTCTCCCAGACGACCATGGGCTTCCCGGTTTTCTCGAGAACAGTCTTGCCGGCCTCATGGAAATCGTCCCAGGTCTTGATCGCGGTGTAGTCGATGCCGGCCTCCTCGAGGATCGCGGTGTTGTAGAACATCACGGTCGCACCGATGTGGTGGTCGATACCGTAGTATTTACCGTCCTTCGCATAGTTGTTCAGGCGGCTCATGACGAGGTGGTCAGCGATGGGTTCGACATACTCGTTCATCGGGGCCAGACCGATATCGCCCTTCAGGTAGTTGGCGAACATATTGATCTCGATGTCCACCAGGTCCGGCGCTCCTTTGCCGCTCTGCAGCGCAATGGTCAGCTTGTTGTGCATGTCGTCATAGGGGAACACCTGGAAGTCGATGTCGAGCTTCGGTTTGCCTTCCTCAGCATTCCATTTGTCCATCATCGTCTTGTAGAGCTCCGTATGCAGCTCCTGAAAAGTCCAGAGCGTCAGCTTGACGGGTTCCTCGGCGATCGCGCCGCACAGACTGGACACAAGCGCAAGCACGATAAGGACAGACAGCAGTTTTTTCATGAAGATTCCTCCTTTTATCATTGTATTGGGTTAACGATAACCCTTATCCTGAGGATTATGTTAACGTTAATCCAACGATTTGTCAAGAGCAATCTTATCTTTTATGTCCATAAAATGCCCATAAATTGCATGACTGCTGTTTCAAAGCTTTCGAAAGTTTTCGATTGCAAACGGAGAATGGAGACATTATAATTGAAGTGTTGAACCGATGAGAAGGAGAAAACCCATGAACACGAATCGTGTCACACAAAAGGATATCGCCCGTGCCTGCGGCTGTGCTGTCAACACCGTGTCCCGCGCGCTGCGCGGCGACCCACGGCTTCCGGAGAAAACCCGGAAGCGGATCGGAGAAACAGCCTTCCGTATGGGGTATATCCGTAATTCCCTTGCGTCTTCTCTGCGCTCCGGAAGAAGCCAGACGGTCGCCGTGATCGTAAACGACGTGCACAACCTGCATTTCTGCAACATGCTGAACCGCATGGACAAAGCGCTCCGCGAAGCGGGCTATAACATGATGATCCTGTGTATGCAGCTGAACGAGAAACTGGGCGAAGAGCTGATCCACACGGCGATCTCCCAGTCCGTAGACGGCATTCTGTATTTTCCGTATTACAACAACAGCAAACATACCGCGTACATGAAAAAGCATCATGTCCCCTTCGTCCTGCTGGACCGCCGCATCGAGGGCGTCGTGGCTGACGGCGTGCGCTGCGACGACGAACAGGGCGGTTATTTGGCCGGGCGGCATCTCCTGGATCTCGGGCACCGGCGTTTTCTCTTCATCTCCGGCGTAAACCGCTCCAGTTCCCAGCTGGACCGCCTGGCCGGTTTCTTCCGCGCACTCGATGAGGCCGGTGTTCCGCGCGCCGCGGCCCGCGTCTTGCCGGGTGAGGATGTGGAGGCTGCATTTGCGGCGGGAGACATGCGCAGGCTGCTGCTCCCGCTGGATTATACGGGCATCGTCTCCTTCCGCGATGAGCTTTCCTATATGGCCATGAAGGAGCTGTACGCGCTCGGCGTCTCCGTTCCGCGCGATATCTCCCTCATCAGCTTCGACAATCTTCAGGCGGACATTCCCTATCTGCCGCAGCTGACGAGCATCTACTCGTCAAAAGGGCATGTCGCGGAGATCGGTGTTCGTCTTCTCCTCTCCCGCATCGCGCACCCCGACCTGCCGCCGCGGGAAGAAGTTCTGCCCGTAAAGATATTCGACGAGGGGACGACCGGACCGGCGTCGCCCTCTCGGTGACTGCCGCAGAGGCAGCAGCAGTGCTCGCGCCATCCGGCAGGCCTTCCGGGCGCTCTGGCTTCGGCGTGGTCCATCTGGGTGTTGACGCCAAATCCGCGCTCAACGGATACCGCTCCATCGATCTGTATGACAAGGTTCCCGGGATCGATTTCCTGATTGACGGACATTCCCACACGGTGATGACCGCCGGAGAAAACGGTGAACCCATCCAGTCCACCGGAACGGCCTTTGAAAACATCGGCATCATTGGTGATTGACAATTGTACTTAATGGCCAGGAGGGCAGCTACTACACTCCCACGTCCATCAAGCGCGTGACCATCAAGTCCGTTAACGGCAAGCCTTTTGACGAAGCGGCCACCTACGCCGTAGTCACGAACAACTTCTGCGCCGCCGGCGGTGATACCTATAACGTATTCAACCGCGCCTATGCGCAGGGCTTCGGATTTGACACCGAAATTCCCATGGATGAAGCTGTCATGGAATATATTTCGGAGGTTCTCGGCGGGGTCATCGGCGAGAATTATGCCGCGCCCAGCGAGCTGCTTACTCAGATTCGCCCTGAAGCGGCCGGTGAATGTGAATGAGCACGGCTGCAGAAAGGTAAATCATTCGCAGCCTGCACGCTACATGAATGAATCGACTCGGCCACCTTGGATAGGTGATCCCGCGGCACCCCAAAGGGTGTAAAAACGGCCCGGAAGCGTTTTCCTAACCTTCCGGGCTCCTTTTATGCGCTCGCCGTATTTTTATTCAGCCCGGCTTCGTTCCCCTTTGGCTCCAGAGTTTGGAACATTGAGTTTTTGTCAAAAAGCGCTGACAAACACTTTTATATGCTCAGATTTGATAAACAGGAAATATGCGGAACATCAGAATTGGGCATACGGATTATGCGTTCACAAAATCCCATTATCAGTCTGCAGACTTGGATGAACCTATCGAAGCAACCACCACAATGAACTAAAAATATGTCAGTAGTAGCGTTATTAGTAGAAAAAAATCAACCAAAATGTGGTAAAACAATTGACCAGATGGTACAATGTTCCCAAAGGGTATAAAAAAAGCCCGGAAGCGTTTATTTTCAACGCTTCCGGGCACTTTTTAGACGTCTGGGTGAGAAGATTCGAACTTCCGGCCTCTTGAACCCCATTCAAGCACGCT